>NZ_JBIWCN010000026.1:0-123775 GCF_044761525.1 Streptomyces sp. NPDC097595
CGGACCCTAGACAAGTCCTATCGTCCCAGGTCAGAGGCACTCCTCACCTTTTTGATCACGCTTCGGACAGGCTCGTTCGTGAAAGCGCGAGGTTAGATCGATCGTCGTCCTGTTCGGCGGAGCGCCGTCATCGTAGGGAGATGCCCGACTCGAAGCCGAGGGGAGTCGGGGCTCAGCCCGCGTTCAGGGCCGAGTCGTCGAGCGTGCGGGCCCCGGGCAGTTGGTGCCGGGCCGCGATCAGTGCCGCGTCGATGTCGCGGGTGCCGGTGGACACGCACAATGTGTAGGCGACATCATTCATGCACTGGCGCACCTGCGCGCTGTCCGCGCGCGACGCGTCCAAGGCGGCGAGGGTCTCGTACTGGTCGATCAGATTCCGCAGCACCGCGGGGTGGGCCATCAGCATCAAAGAACCGTCTTTCTCCACCTGAACCAACCGGTCAGGGCCGTGCACCCCTGTACCCGGTTCTCCGCCCCGCACTCCCCGCCCGTCACATGCGCCCCAAGCGCCGTTGGGCGCCGATTCCGTGGCCTGGACGGTCCACCAGGTCAACGATCGCCAGGACCCCGTCGACGTCGAGGCGGTCGGCGTCCCCCGCCGTGAACAGCGCCGCGTCGAGAGGTTTGAGGCGGACCGACGCGTGCCGGAGCCGGGCCGACCCGCCGAGGACGACCGCCAGAACGCGGGTGCCGGCTGCGGCCCGTACCGAGGTGCCGTCGCGGGCGACGCGCACCCGCGCCGTCAGCTCGGAACGCCGGACCATCACGTTGAAGTCGACGACCGGGCCGCCGAGCAGCCGGCACTCCGTGGCCGCGTCCCCTGGGAAGGCGAACGGCGTGTACGGCGTGTCCATCCGCCGAGGCACGCCGTCGACGGTGAGGACCATGCCCGGACCGTCGACCAGGGTGATGATCCGGTCGACCCCCGGAAACGCGGAGAACGGCCCGCCGCTCGTGACATCGGCGACGCTCACCCGCCACCCGAAGCCGTCCGTGCCCGCTCCGGGCGGATGGATCGCGACCTCCCTCGTCATACCCCCACCGTTTTTCCACGGTGCGGGCGTTCGGGAGTCGGCTCGCAGTGTCTCGGGTGCCACTCGGGTTCCCTTCTGTATCGGCACGGTCCGTACCGGACGGTCTGCCGCCTCGGTCAGGCCAGTGGGCCGGTGACCGACTCTGCGGCGGTCAGGGCGCGGCTGGAGACGACGTACTGGACCGCGGCCTCGATCTCGGGGGCGAGCCAGCGGTCGGGTCCGGGGCCGTCGACCGTCTCGCGCAGGCCGTCGCGGACCGCCGCCGTGGCCGGCGACGGGGTCAGCGGGGCGCGCAGGTCGAGGGCGCGGGCGGCGGTGTACAGCTCCACGGCGAGGACGCGGCCGAGACGCGAGCCGCTTGAGTTCGGAGACGATCGCGGCCTGCGTGTACTGGGCGATCATGTGGCCGGAGTCGACGCCTGGATCGTCGGCGAGAAACGCGTTGAGTCCGTGGTTGCGGGCCGGGTCGAGGAAGCGGTCGGTGCGGCGCTCGGAGATCGACGCGACGTCGGCGACCGGGATGGCGAGGAAGTCGAGGACGGCGGCGACCGGGGCGCCGTGGAAGTTGCCGTTGCTCTCCACCCGGCCGTCGACGGTGACCACCGGGTTGTCGATGGCGCTCGACAGTTCCCGGGAGGCGACCAGTTCGGCGTGGCCGAGGGTGTCCCGGGCGGTGCCGTGGACCTGTGGCGTGCAGCGAAGCGAGTACGCGTCCTGGAGGCGGGTGCACTCCGGCCCCCGGTGGCCGGCCATGATGCCTGAACCGGCCAGCATGGCACGCAGGTTGCCCGCGCTGTCGGCCTGGCCGGGGTGCGGGCGCAGCGCCTGGAGGTCGGCGGCGAACACGGCGTCGGTGCCGAGCTGGCCCTCGACGCTCATCGAGGCGGCGATGTCGGCGATGCGCAACAGGCGGCGCAGGTCGCGGGCGGCGAGGAGCAGCATGCCGTCGGTGCCGTTGATGAGCGCCAAGCCCTCCTTCTCCTCCAGGACGACCGGCGTGATGCCGGACGCGGCGAGCGCCTCCGAGGCGGGCTTGCGGACACCGTCGGCGGTGCGGACCTCGCCCTCGCCCATGACGGCGAGGGCGCAGTGCGCGAGGGGGGGCGAGGTCGCGCGAGCAGCCGAGCGAGCCGTACTCGTGGACGACCGGGGTGATGCCGGCGTTGAGCAGCGCGGCGTACGCCTGCGCGGTCCGCACCCGTACGCCCGTACGCCCGTACGGCCGGTGGCGAGGGTGGACAGCCGCAGGAGCATCAGTGCCCGTACGACCTCCCGCTCCACCTCCGGCCCCGAGCCCGCCGCGTGCGAGCGGGCCAGGCTGCGCTGGAGGATGGAGCGGGCCCCAGGCCTTTCCGGCCGGGGGCCCGCGTATGCCGGGCTGTACGGGTCAGCTGCGGCGTGTTTTGCGCCAGCCGAAGGGGCCGGGGAGGTTCATCGAGGTTGTCCGGCGCCCGGTGCTGCTTCGTGTGTGGCGGGTTCCGTGCTTACCACCGGTGGTGATCGACCAGGACTTCCGGTTGATGTTGAGGCGGACACCGGGCAGGATCCTGAAGCTCTTGCGGAATGTCAGCGGCATGACGTCTCGCTTTCTCGGTGCGCGCGAGGTTGCGCGGTCCCACTGATCCTGTCTTCGAAGCCAGTTGACTTTCCTGTGCCCAGCACCGTGCGTTCCAAGCCGCCATGATGCGGTGCGCCTCGCGAAACCGCGCGGCGAGCTGCTGCTTCAGATCTGGTTCGGACATCGGATCGCCTCCGCTGCATGTCCTGCGCCGGCGCCTCCCGCGCAGGACTCGGCACGCTACCGGCCGGTCGGTTCGGCGCTCACCGAACTGTCAAGGACATCAGGTTGGATTCGGCTGACTGGCACTGCCCTGCTCAGGGCACTTCCTCCTGACTCAGGAGTCGCGCCGGCGGAACGGTGGCAGAGTCGGGGTCCTGCGCATCACAGCAGGTAGGGCCACAGGCTGAGGCTGCTCCGCTCCAGACTGATCTCGACCCACGCCCCATCGACTGCAATTGGTGGCGGCGGGTCGGCCAGGTCAAACAGGATGTGGGTTCCAGCTACGTCCAGCACCGCTCCGCCATCGCCCGTCAGGCTCAGCCGCCCCCGAAAGACGATCCGACCGCCTTCCTCCTCATCCGCCCCGGGTGAAAATGATGTAGCCGGCCGAGTGTTGCCGCCCCAGGCCACGTCCTCTTCAACAGTCCACTCCACATGATGTTGGCGGCCGACTCCCGTCGGACCGCCGCACCAGAATGCCGTTGCGGCACCCACCTCCGAGCGAACCCGAACCCTCGCGCGCCCGTCGGCGGCCTGCCCCACTGCTTCCACTTGGACCAACACCCCGCAATCATCCACGGCAGCACTGCGTTGCCGACGCAGCCATACGGTGTCCAACCGATCGGGCCCCACCGCTCGCCGCGCCGGAGGTCGGCGAAGTCTTCGATACCTGGCGCACCCGCTACCCGTTCGAGGCGGCATGGGCGAAACACGAAGCGCTGGTGTGAGCCCCTTAGGCTGCTCGGTCCCGCTCCCGTGGTCGTGTACGGGAGGGGACGAGCGGGTTGGCACTCGGAACCAACGGGGCTGGTCGGTCGATTCGGGTGTCAGGGTGAGGGGCAGGGGCCCGGGGTCCGGGTGAGGGAGGCGCGGGTGCCGCCGACGACGATGTCGGTGCCGTCGGACAGCCGGACGTGCAGGGCGTTGACGACCAGACCGTGCCCGTCGCCGTAGACACGCTGCTCGTTGAGGGTGACCGTGCCGAGCTGCGGGAGGGTGATGACGGTGTTCGGTGCCGGGTGGGCGGCGACCGTGGTGTTGCCCACGCGGGCCCCGGTGAGGGTGGTCGTGCCGGTGGCGGTGATCGTGTCCAGTGCCGTGGGTGCGGTCGCGGTGGCTGTGGCTGTTGCCGTGCCTGCGCTGATCAGACCGCTGAGGAGATGCAGTCCGTTGACGGTGGCGGTCGAGGTGGCCGTACGGGCGCTGCCCATGCCGGCGGTGCCCGCCGCGTGGGTCGCGGCGGAGGTGAACGCGCCGGTGGAGGAGCCGAAATGGGTGTTGCCCAGCTGGGCGCCATCGGTGGCCGGGTCCTCGGTGCAGGTGACGTCCGAAGGTGCCAATGGTGCGGCCGCGACGGCCTGGGCGTGTGCGTCCATGAGCAGCGCCACGAACGTCACCGAGGTGCAGCCGGGCGGATCGATGCCGTGCCGGGCGGTGGTCGCCGTGGCGCACAGGGTGTAAGTGCCGCTGCGGGCAGAGGTCACCCGGATCGTGATGGCGCAGGACTCCTGACCGGCGGTGAGGTCCCCGCCGGCGGTGAGACCGTGTCCGTCGGGGGCGACGGCGACCGTGCCGGAGGAGCAGTTGGTGGTGGCGGAGTCGGGGTCGGCGACGAGCCCGGGCGGTAGCTGCTCGGTGATGGACCAGCCGCGCTTGGCCGCCTTCTCGGTGGTGTTGGTGACGGTGAAGGTCAGCGCGGTCGGGTCGCCGGCGCCCACCGGGTCGGGATCGAAGGCGGTACTGAGCTGCGGGGTGGCGTCCATGATCCGGAGGTTGTCGATCGCGCCGTCGTTGCCGGTCCCGCTGGCCTGCGCGTTGACCATGCGGACACCGACCGAGGACCCCGAGAAGAGCACGGCGTCGTCGCCCGCGTAGGTGCCGACGTGCGTGCCGTTCGCGGTGACCGTGCGGGCGTCGTCGCACGTGTCGATGGGATCGGTGAACGCCGGGACGACCCGCTGCTCGTCGAGCAGGGAGAACTCCAGCAGCGGATGCGCGGCGAAGCAGTTGACGGCCGCCGCGTCCACCGAGAAGGTCAGGAAGCGGCCGGTCGACGCCACCGGAATCGGCTGCACCGTCTCCAGTTGCGTCTTCCCGGCTCCCGGATTCCCCGCGGTGTACGCGGTGACGGCGTGGTTGCCGACCGGGTCGCCGCCGGTCCATTCGGCCAGCGCCGACGCCATGGCCTGCAGAGAGGGCCAGGAGGTCCCGCAGCCGCTGCCGGCCGGGGCGGTGGCGGGGTCCGCGGCCGAGACCAGCCAGCCGTTGCAGACGGTCAGCCAGGCCGGGTCGGCGGTGTACGTCTCGGCGAGCGGCGGAGCCCCGGTGTACGCGGTCAGCGGGCGGGGAACGCCCGGGGCGTTTTCGAACCCCTCCTCGAAGAGCACGGTCGCCGCCCGGGGCGCAGGTGCCGCGGCGACCAGATGCGCGCCGACGCCCGAGGCGGGCTCGGACATGGCTGAGGTGATCGCAGGTGTGCCCGTTGCGGCGGCCGCGGGCAGTGCGGTGGCCAATGCCGCCGCGCACGCCAGGCCGGACGTCACGGCGGCGCGCAGAAACGGCATGGTCCGGCGCGGCCGATCCGATAAGTGTCTGTGCACGACTTCCCCTCCTCGACTCGTCCCGCGGACCGCAAACGCGGTCTGCGGCACGCCCGTCGTCGGGCGGCGCGGGCCGCCCGACGGCCGCGACCGGACCCGAAGGCGATGCCCGGCCGCGAAACGGTAGTCAGTCTGGGCCGCCGCGCCCGGTCCCGGCAGCGGCGCACACAGGAGGGCAGGGCGTCGCACGCCGGGCGCATGCATCCTCACACCCTCCGCATCTACGCCGAGGTGCATCGCCTGCGCGGCGACTCCCGGCAGGAACGGTCAGTGCGGAAACGCCCTCGGCGGACGCTGACGGGGCAGCGTGGTGCGGAACTCCTCGATCACGGAACTCACCTGCCGCATCAGGTAAGTCCTTTCCAGCAGGCCCAGGTAGAGATTCCGGCGGGCCAGGCCAGGCAGGTCCACACAGAAATACAGCGCCATCAGCGGGTTGATGAACAACTCGCTGTCCCTGGTCCTCTCCGTGAACCGGACGTTGCCGAAGTCACCCCGCACGGCGGCGGCCACGGATCCGTTCACGATGCTCGGGTGACTCGCGGTGTGGCGCTGGGCGTGCGTCACCGCGTCGAGATACAGCGCACCCTCCCGCCCCGCCCCGAGCAGCGAGAACGCGCCGAGATAGGAGCCGTCCCGGTCCAGAGCGGCCAGGTTCTCCAGCACGAGCGAGTGGTTCACGCCGTGAAACGCGTCCACCCCGAAGCCGAGACAGGCCACCAACCGGTGCGCGACCTCGTCGAGCCCGCTCACGGCGGCGAGGCTCGCCATGTCCTCCTCCGGTGTGCCGAGACCGTGTTCGTCGCCGCGCATCAGGATGTCGGTGCCGCCGTCCACCAGCACGATCGCGTCAACGCCACCGAGGTGCTTGATCAGCGTCCGGTAGGCCGTCCGCAGCGGCACGACCCCGATGCTCGGGAAGGCGTACACGGTCGACGGCAGATCCTGCGTCACGAGCCACTGCGCGAGCGTCCGTTCAGGGAAGTAATCGCCACGCAAGGGTGTGTCGGGCCCGACGGCGGCGACGTCCTGGTCCACCCACACATCGAGGTCCAGGCCGTACAAGTCGGCGAAGGACAGGTTGGCGAGGTGCACCTCCTTGCCCGCCGACCGCAGCGCGAGTGCGAGCGGCAGTCCGGCGTACACGTCGAAGCCGCCGCCCGCACCGGCGATGAGTACCCGTCGCGCGTCGTGCAGGCGAGTGAAGAACGCGGGTTCCCCCAGAGAAATCACCGCATGACGCTAGCAGGAGCGCCAGTCGGCAGCTGTGGTCCCCTGGGCCGCCTTCCGCTCAGCCCGACCGGTACTCCCGTCTCACCCCTGCTCGGGGCCCGGCCGGTCGGTGGTGCCCGGACGGCGGTGCAGTGGCTGTTCGGGCGTGGGCCGCTGCTTCGGCGGCGAGATCGCGAGGGTGACGGGCCCCTCACCGTTCACGTGTACCTCCGTGCCGTGGTGGTGGATCGTCAGGGGATCGCCGAGCAGCAGCGAGTACGTCGCCTTGTCGGGCCCGATTTCCACCTGCAGACACCGGCCGCGGAACTGGAGCCGGAAGGCCAGGCGGCTGAACTTCTCGGGCAGGCGGGGCGCGAATCGCAGGCTGTCGCCGTCCCGGCGGGTGCCGCCGAATCCGGCGACCAGCGCCATCCACGTACCGGCCAGCGAGGCGATGTGCAGTCCGTCGCGGGTGTTGTGCTCCAGGTCGGCCAGGTCCATCAGCGCGGCCTCGGCGGTGTAGTCGTAGGCCAGCCGCAGATGCCCGGTCCGGGCGGCGACGACGGCCTGGCAGCACGCCGACAGGGAGGAGTCCCGTACGGTCAGCGGCTCGTAGTAGGCGAAGTTCGCGGCCAGTTGGTCCTCGTCGCAGTGGGCGTCGAACCAGGTGCCGCAGGTGTACATCGCCAGCACGAGGTCCGACTGCTTGATCACCTGCTTGCGGTAGAGATCGAAGTAGGGGAAGTGCAGCATCAGCGGGTACTGGTCGGCGCGCGTGTTCGCGAAATCCCAGCGCTGGTGGTGGGTGAAGCCGGCGTGCTGCTCGTGCACGCCGATCTCCTCGTTGTAGGGGATGTGCACGGCCTCGGCGGCATCCCTCCAAGCGGCGCTCTCCTCCTCGTTCACACCCAGCCCGGCCGCCTCCTCCGGATGGCGTTCGCACACGTCGGCCGCGGCGAGGAGATTGGAGCGGGCCATGAGGTTGGTGTACGTGTTGTCGTCCACGACGGCGCTGTACTCGTCCGGCCCCGTGATGCCGTCGATGTGGAACACACCGTGAGGGTCGTGATGACCCAGTGAGCGCCACAACCGCGCCGTTTCCACCAGGAGTTCCAGGACGGTCTCGCGTTCGAACGCGGTGTCGCCGGTCACCGCCGCGTGGCGCACCGCGGCGTGCGCGATGTCGGCGGCCACGTGGAAGGCGGCGGTCCCGGCCGGCCAGTACGCGGAGCCCTCCGAGCCGTCGATGGTCCGCCAGGGGAACGCGGCACCGCGCAGTCCGAGCTGGGTGGCCCGGTCCCGGGCGGCGGGCAGGGTGGCCTGCCGCCAGCGCAGCGCCTCGGCGACCGCCTTGGGCTCGGTGTACGAGAGGAGGGGGAGTACGAACATCTCGGTGTCCCAGAAGGCGTGGCCGTCGTACCCGGAACCGGTCAGCCCCTTGGCCGGGATCGCCCGCTGCTCGGCGCGGGCACCGGCCTGGAGCACATGGAAGAGCGCGAAGCGGACGGCCTGCTGGATCTCCTCGTCGCCGTGCACCTCGACGTCGGCACGGGCCCAGAAGTCATCGAGGTAGGCCCGCTGCTGGGCCACCAGTTCGTCCCAGCCGCCATGCGCGGCGGCAGCCAGCGCCGCCTCGACCTGATCGCCCATCGCGGGCCGGGAACGGGCCCCCGACCAGCCGTGGGCGACGGTCTTCTGCACCCGCAGCCGCTGTCCCGGGTCCAGGACGGAGGTGATGGTCAGGCGTGCGACATCCGTGTTGCTCTCGCTGCTGGTGGTGATCTCCCCGGGGGCGTCCACGACATGGTCGGCGGCCACGGCGACCCTGAGGCCGCTGCGCCGGGTGCGGTGGACCAGACGCAGCCGGGACCCGACGGCCTGGTCCTCCTCCGGCTCCAGCGGGGACTGCAACGCCTTGGCCGTCCGGGGGTCGCCGTCGGACGAGGGCAGACTCTCGTTGGTGACCAGCTCCGACTGGATGACCACCCTGGTCCGGCTGTCGACGGGCTCCACCTCGTACTGCACGGCGGCGATGGCGCGCTGGGTGAGGGAGACGAGGCGGGTGGAACGCACCCGGACGGTCCTACCCGCCGGCGAGGTCCACTCGCAGCTCCGCTCCAGCACACCACGCTGGAAGTCCAGGGTGCGCTCGTGCTTGCCGAGCTGCCCGTAGCGCAGGTCGAAGGGCTCGTCGTCCACCAGCAGCCGCAGCAGTTTCCCGTTGGTGACGTTGATGACGGTCTGGCCCGACTCGGGGTAGCCGTACCCCGCTTCGGCGTAGGGCAGCGGGTGCAGTTCGTACACCCCGTTGAGGTAGCTGCCGGGCAGGCCGTGCGGTTCGCCCTCGTCGAGGTTGCCGCGCCAGCCGACATGGCCGTTGGACAGGGCGAAGACGGATTCGCTCTGCGCCAGGAGATCGAGGTCGAGAGCCGTCTCGCGTACGCGCCAGGGCTCCACGGTGTACGTCCGGTTGGTGATCACGCGCTGCCTCCGAGTTCGGCGAGGTCCTTCACGACACGGTCGGCGCCGTGGGCGTACAGCGCGTCGGTCTGCCCGACGCGGTCGACGCCCACGACGAAGCCGAAGTGCCCGGACCTGCCCGCGTCCATACCGGCCAGCGCGTCCTCGAAGACGGCGGCCCGGGACGGCTCGATCCCGAGGTCCCGGGCGGCGGCCAGGAAGGTGTCGGGGTGCGGTTTCCCCGGCAGATTCCGTTCCCGGGCCACCACACCGTCGATGCGTACGTCGAACAGTCGCTCGGCGTCGATGGAGTGCAGCACGTCGCGGGTGTTGGCGCTGGAGGACACGATCGCGGTGGCGAGCCCGGCGGCGCGGACCGCGTCGATGTAGCGCAGCGTGCCCTCGTACGGCTCCACACCGTCGGTACGGATCTTCTCCAGCAGGAGCTCGTTCTTGCGGTTGCCGACGCCGTTGACGGTCCGGGCGTCCGGTGGATCGTCGGGGGTGCCCTCGGGCAGTTCGATGTCCCGGGAGGCCAGGAAGGAGCGGACGCCGTCGGCCCGGGGGCGGCCGTCGACGTACTGGTCGTAGTCGGAGTCGGTGAAGGGGCGGAAGTCCGCTCCGTCACGCTCGCGCAGGAAGGCGTCGAAGGTCGCCTTCCAGGCGGCGGCGTGCACCACCGCCGTCCTGGTGACCACTCCGTCGAGATCGAAGAGACAGGCCTGGATGCTTTCGGGAAGTCCGAGCTGTGGCGTCATGACCCCACAGTTCCCCGCCGAGGCGGGTCCGATCGGCTGACACGCTGTGAGGTACGCCGCCTACCTGCCCGGACTCGGCGCCTGCTCCACTTCCGGCGAGCAGATGGCGTCGCGAGCGAGAGCTGTTCAGCCGTTCCCCGCGGTGTTCTGCCGGCGCAGGTCCGCGTCGAAGGACTGCGAGGTGCCGTGCTTCCCGTACAGCGCGAAGTATCCGAGGGACTTCCCTTCGCTGATACGGCTGGTGCTGTCGGCCGCCGCCTCGAAGGTGAGGGTGTCGTCGCCGTCCCGCATGATCACCGCGCCGAAATGGTTGTTCCACCGGCCGGGTGTGTCGCTCAGGTTCACGTAGTGGTTCTGGCCTACCCCGGGTTCGGCCGGTGCTTGCTGAAGGTCGCCCGTCCTGGTGCCGAGCAGTCTCTGCGCGGCGGCCTGGCAGTCGTTGGGCAGCGTGATGAGGAGGTCCTGCATCACACGCTCCGGCTCCCGGGAGTCGGCGTACTCCATGACGATCACGCCGATGAGCCGCCCCGCCGTCTTCAGGTAGTCGACCGGGTCGAGCAGCGGGTTCAGCGGAACGTTCTCGGCGGCCCACGTCGCGCCCTGGTTCTCCATCGCGAGTGCGAGCAGCCGTTGGTGTACGCCGTTGATGCTCCTGTCGCTGGGGCGGCCCCCGCCCGACAGCCTGGCGATGTCCTGGAGGAGCAGTCCGAGCGCGGCGGGCGGCTGAACCACGCTCCGCCGGTAGGAGTCGAGCTTCGCCTCCCTGTCCTGCGCGCTCTCACCCGCGATGGGCTCGTGTTCGCTGTTCGCCTGTGCGGCCTCGGCCGCCTCACTCGACGCGAAGACAGGCAGCACCCGGTGCAGCACCCGGCCGCCGACCACCACCTCGCGGCCCGCTTCAAGGCGGATCCGGACCTGCTCCGACGCGGCCAGCGCCGCGTTCGCCGATGCGATCAATTCCGCCTCCGCGAAGGCATCCTGGCGGCCGGAGACCGCGATCCTCCCGTTCTCCGAGATCCGGTCGTACGGCGCGGTGTCCGCGACGTCCCGCTCAGCGTCCGGTTCGGCGTAGCGCTGCAGGGGCGCGCCGGTCAGTACACGAGTGACCGCCGCGTTGCCGATGCTGCGCTGCAGGGCGGCCAACGGAGGAACGGAGTCGGAGGGCCGCCTGCTCACCCCCACTGTCCGTCCGGGGAGCGAACCCTGCTGCGGCAGCCTCGCGTGCATCACGTCACCCACATTCCCGGCCGCCGCCGGACGGCCCTCGACGTCAAGGCTCGGGCCCGGCAAGGCGAGAAGAAAGGCCCCTTCGGGAAGACCAGGGGCAGCGCCCCGTGCCCGCGCGGGCCGGGACGAACCAAACGGTGCAGCGTGCTGTGCCGAGCGGGCTGCGCTGAAGACTCCTGGGTGTTGCTGGACCAGGGCCTCGGCGAAGTCCTGTGGTGTGCGCCTTGTGTGTTAGGGGCGCAGGCGCCGCCGGGGTTCGGCGGTGCCTGCGCGTGCGTTGTTCAGGTGTTGATGGGGCTGCCGAGTTCGGTGGCCAGGGCGTCGAGCTGGGTACGGGTGCCGCTCTCGCGCCATTCGGGGTTGTCGTGTCCGTCGAGGTAGGTGCCCTGGTCGGTCAGGATGAGACGGGTTCCCTCGCCCTCCGGCAGGAACTGCACGGTCACGAGGTTGACGGAGATGCGGGTGCCGTCGGCGTGCATCTGGTTGGTTGACACGATCCGCTCGCCGCTGACGATGTCCTGGAAGCGGGCCTCGTAGCTGAACACCGGGCCGCCCTCCTTGCCTCCACTGGTGCGCTCGACGCCGCCCTCGGTGAAGTCGAGGTCCATCGGGGTGCCGGCGGTGCCGTTGAACCACCGGGTCTTGGCGGCCGGGTCGGCCCAGGCCGCGAAGACCCGGGCGGGTGCCGCGTCGTAGAGGCGCTCGATGACGAAGGTGCCGTGGGTCACGCTGCGCTGGGTCATGTGCTGCTCCGCTCGGTGGGGGTGGTCGATGTGTCGGCGAGGTGGTCGCCCAGTCTGTCCAGGCGGCTCTCCCAGGAGGTGCGGCGCGCGGCGATCCACTGTTCGGCCTCTCGAAGGACGGCCGACTCGATGTGGCAGGTCCGCACGCGGCCGACCTTCTCGGAACGCACGAGTCCGCTCGCTTCCAGCACCTGGACGTGCTGGAGGACCGCTGCCAGGGACATGGGCAGGGGCTGGGCCAGTTCGCTCACCGTGGCAGGTCCGCGGATGAGCCGGTCGACCAGCAACCGGCGGGTGGGGTCCGCCAGGGCTTGGAAGACCCGGTCCAGCGAGACTTGATGGTTAAGCATGTGCTTGAGTTTATTGGACTGCGCCCTTTAGTCAAGGACTTGCTTGAGTATCGAGAGGAGTCGCCCTGGCCTGGTCGATCCGCCTGGTATGGCGTCGCCGGCCCTGCCCACGGCGACTTCGAGATCAGGCGAGGCCGAGCAGAGCGAGCACCCGTTGCGGGTCGCGGGCATTGCGGCGCAGGCTGGCTGCGATGTTCGTGGCACCGCTCAGTCGTAGGGCTCCGATGGCGAGGTTGTGCCAGGTCGCCATCGCCCGTGGAGCGTTGCCGGTACGCAGTCGGGAGGCATCCTCCGCGACGTCCTCCCGCTCTTGCGGTCGAGCGGTTCGGGGTCTTCGTGGCCCTGGACGACGGCCCTGCCCACCCCCTTCCGGGCGGTCGTCACTCGATACGACAAGCGCGGGTACGTCTTCCTCGGCACCGTCACCGCGGCTGCCGTCGCGATGTGGCTCTGCACATGATCGACCGGACAAGTCCTAACCTGCTCACATGACCGAAGATGGCCCCGCGCTACGCGTAGGACACCCCGGACCGATCCCGGTCCACCTGCTCTTCTCCGAGCCGACGAGACCCTACGGGGAAGACCCCACACTCGACTTCCTCGTAAAAGCTCGTGGGCAGTGGGTCAGCATCGAGACCCTGGTGCGGACGTGGGACGGCGACGGCCTGGACACCTTCCTCTCCTCACTGGCCGAGGACTTCCGCGGCTGGGAAGGCGCGCGCGGCTGGCGCTCCCTGGAACGCGACCTGACGATCTCGGCGGAACATCGCCCGGGCGGCTACGTCCACCTGACGTGGGGCATCCACGACCGGCCTCCGTCCGAGGAGTGGCACTTCGAGACCACCACCGTGCATGCGGCCGGCGAGGAGATGCGGAACCTCGCCGCTGAGTTCCAGACGTTTCTCACGCGCACGGCCGACTAGCTGAGCACCCCATGAGAAACCTTCTAAGGCTCGCCTATGCTGTCGCGCCATACTGGATTTGGGAGGGGCGTGTTACGTGAATCGAAACGAGGCGCGAAAGAGCTGGGACGTTATGCCTGGGCTCGGGGTAGGTCCACTGCGATTCGGCATGAACCCATCTGAGGTTGCGACAGTGCTTGGTACCAAGGGGCAGCGAGTGACTGATGGCCCCTACGGACAGGAAGATTTCCCTGACGGGGTGAAGGTTTTCTATGACGAAAATCGCCTGGCATGCGTAGCTTTCGATGCCATCCAGGGACCGCAGATCCTGCTATTCGGTTTCGATCTTTCTGGCCGCAAATCCACAGAGGCTCAGCCGCTCCTGTTCGACTTTGCCGAGGAACACGAGCTTTCCGTGTTGTATACCTCCGATGGTTCACTTGCATTGACCGAGATGGAGGTTCTTCTACGCTCTCAGTCGGTTGATGGAGTGCAGGTTTCCAGACCGGTCATCGTGAAGGAGGAATGGCTCGATTCTGAGTACTACCGTGATCGCTTGCCGCTGGAAGGCGAACCGTTCCCACGTCACCCAGCCTGATGTGCACGCGTGCTCATACTCCAGTTGTAGATCGTGATCGCGGTGCGACAGCGGCGCTTTGAGTGGTCGCATGCCGCGGTGAGGCGGGTCAGTTGCTTGACATCGCCGACTGCGATGCGCCCGTCGGGCAGCAGGAGGGGGCCGTCGAAGACGGTGGCGAACTGCATCATGCTCCTCCTGCCTGCAATGGCCACGGCCACCGTTGCTCACCAGCGTATGAAGACGAACGATCATGCGGTGGCCGCAGGTCACGGCGTAAACCCGGCCCGCCGGTCTGGCGCCCCCGGAGAAGGCGTGGCCGCGGCACGGATCAGGACGGCGCCCGGACAGCGCTGAGGGGGCGGTCCCCGGAGGCCGCGCGGCCGTAGGAGACATACGACCGCGATGCTTGAGCATCGTTCGCTGCCTGCTGGAGCAGACTGGAGCGGTACCGGCGGCCGGATACGGGCCCGCTACTTGAAGGAAGGCAGGCGGCGATGGTCGACAACGTGCAGGGACAGGCTCAGAGGTCGCAACGGCATGAGCGGCTGCCAGGGATGGACGACGCTACGGTGGAGGCGCTGGGGCTGCTGTCCCGGGCCCTGGAGACCACGCAACGGGCCCGCGGGCGCCTGTACGACTTCCACCAGCTGACCGGCGGCGCGGACAAGACGGTTGGCGAGGCGGTGCGCCGGCTACGCGAGGCCGGACATGACGAACAGGCCGACCTGGTCGAGCGCGAGGTACAGGGCACGGACGTCCTGCCGGGCATGTGGACGTTCCAGATCGTCGAAGCGTACGACGAGGGTTACCACCGGCGCTTCACCGAAGTGGAACGCCGGGTGCGCGACGCCCTGAGCGGCGGCCGCGACCACATCGCCGAAGCCGAGATGAAGCAGCGCCGCGAGACCACCTGACGTCGCGGACGGCGCGAGGCGATCCAGACATCCTCAACGCCGACGTGATCCCGCACGTCCTTGACCAGTCCCTGTTCACCATGATGGTGATCACGGCCTTGGCGGCCGCTGCCATGGCCGGCCGGCCCGGGGCTCTTTCATTAAGGAGCAGCGCATGATGCAGCACCACCGCGACGCAACCATGCCGGTTACGGGAATCGACCTGCGCGCCGGGTTCGAGGCGCTCGGGCTGCCTGCCGGTGCGACGGTGATCGTGCACGCCTCATTGTCCGCCTTCGGCCGCGTCGAGGGCGGCGCCGCGACGCTCCTGACCGCACTGCGCGAACATCTCGGTCCACGGGGCACCGTGGTGGTGCCCGCGTTCACCGGGGACGCGGTACGGGATCCGCATCCGCAGACGGGGCCCGACGCAGGAGCGGACATCGACGCGGACCGGGCGGCCGTGCCCCTGTTCCATGACCGGCTGCCTACCCTCATGGGCGCGATACCCACTGCCGTGCTCGCCGCCCCCGTCCGGCTGCGCAGTTCCCACCCGCAGGCATCCGTCGCGGCGCTGGGCCCCCTGGCCCGCGACATCACTGCCCGGCAGCCGTTGGCCTACGCGGTGGGGCGCGGCTCGCCGTTCGACCGGCTGCACGAACTCGGCGCCCACATCCTGCTGCTGGGCGTGGGCCACAACCGCAACTCCTTCCTGCACTACGCCGAGTCCTTGATCCCCAACCACCGCCGCAAGCTGCGCCGCTTCCCGTACGTCGTCGACGGTGAACGGGTCTGGGTCGAAGTGCCGGACGTGGGCGACGACAACGGACGGCACTTCCCGGGCGTCGGCGCGGAGGCCGAAAGGGCGGGGCTGGTGCGCGTCGGCGTCATCGGTGCCGCTGAGTGCCGCTTGATGGAGAGCCGCCCTTTCGTCGAGTTCGCCGCCCGCCACCTCCGGGAACGGCTGGCGGGGGAGGGGCGCCGCGGCACAGCGAGCGGGGTGCACGCTTAGTCAGGGGCAGGCCGTCCCGTCGATCACGCCCAGCCGGACGTGGAAGCGGTCGAGTCCGCGACGGGCCTGCTCGGCGAGGCCGTGGTGGCCGATCGCGGGCGCCGCATCAGCATCCATGTGTCCGACCAGGACCGGCAGTCATGCATCGCTCCAGGTTGGACGGTGGGGAGAACAAGGCTCGGCAGAGACGAAGTTGACCACGGTGAGGTGACCCGGGCGATCTCTTGCCGAGCCTCGCCAGCCTCCGCGGGCCGTGAGTTTCTGGTCTAGACCTTGACAGGTCCATACCATATTGCTTGTGTCTGTCTCGTCCCACTCAACCCCCTGAAGGAGTGGCTGTATGTCCAGACCCCGTCTCTTCGCGCTCTTTGCGGCGCTCGCTCTCGCGCTGGGCCTTTCCCTGCTCAGCCCGATGGCTTCCCCGGCCTCGGCGGCGACGTGCGCGGCAGGGTGGAATTCCTCCTCGGTCTACACCGGTGGTATGAGCGCTTCGTACCAGGGGCACAACTGGCAGGCAAAGTGGTGGACCCAGGGCGAGACGCCGGGCTCGGCGCAGGTCTGGGCCGACCTGGGGTCCTGCGGCAGCGGCTCCGGCGGCGGGAGCAGTAGCTGCGACTATCCCGCCTGGACGGCCGGGCGGGCGTACGTGGCCGGTGACATCGTCAAGTACACGAATGGCAGCTACTACAAGGCATCGCACGACAACCCGGGCTACGACCCGACGATCAGCACCTGGTACTGGGACCCGTACAGCTGCACCGGCGGTGGTACGAACCCGCCCACCAACGGCTCGTTCGTGGTCAGCGAGGCGCAGTTCAACCAGATGTTCCCGAACCGGAACTCGTTCTACACGTACAGCGGGCTGACCGCTGCCCTCAGCGCGTACCCGGGCTTCGCGAACACCGGCAGTGACACCGTCAAGAAGCAGGAGGCCGCGGCCTTCCTCGCCAACGTCAGCCACGAGACCGGCGGGCTGGTGTACATCGTCGAGCAGAACACCGCCAACTACCCGCACTACTGCGACAGCAGCCAGCCCTACGGCTGCCCGGCGGGCCAGGCCGCGTACTACGGACGCGGTCCGATCCAGCTCAGCTGGAACTTCAACTACAAGGCCGCGGGCGACGCGCTCGGCATCGACCTGCTGCACAATCCGAACCTGGTGCAGACAGACTCGGCCGTGGCCTGGAAGACCGGCCTCTGGTACTGGAACACCCAGAGCGGCCCCGGCACCATGACCCCCCACAACGCCATGGTGAACGGCGCCGGCTTCGGTGAGACGATCCGCTCCATCAACGGCTCGATCGAGTGCAACGGCGGCAACCCCGCCCAGGTCCAGAGCCGCATCAACACCTATCAGAGCTTCACTTCGCTCCTCGGCGTCCCCACCGGCGGCAACCTCAGCTGTTGACCGCCACTCCAGCGTCGGCGCCGCATGCAACGGCATGCGACGCCGATGCAATTCAGTGGATCTTCCGTTCGTCCTCGGGCGGTCCGCCGATCGCGTTCACCGCACTGAGTCGGCTACCGGGGTTCCATGAGGCCCTGCGTACACACCTGCGGCGCGGCACCGCATTGGTAGCCCGTCCCACTGAGCCCGATCCGTCGGCTCCACTCACCATCGGCCGACCGGTGAGCGGACCTCTGCTGGGAGGGCTGCTCTACGACGACTGCGCTCCGGTTCACCACGTGGACTGGCTGGTCGTCTCGAAGGAAGCACGAGTCGGCGGAGTGGGCCGCGCACTCATGGCAGCCGCGACCCAGCGCTTCGCCCAGAAGCCGGTGACCACCGAAGTCATCACCTTCGGCCCCGACCATCCAGGAGCCAGTGCCAGCGGCGCCCGCATCTTCTACGAGCGTCTGGGCTTCACACCCGCAGAAATGACGGCACCGGGTCCGGAAGGAGGCTCGCGGCAGGTGTACCGCCGTTCTGCCTCCTGAACGCCGCGGGCCTGGTTGCGCGGCCGCGTCGGCGGCCTGACGCGGTGCTCGGCGGCCGCTGCTACGACCACGACAGGTACTGCCGCCTCGTGTGGGCCCTGGGCGTCAAACCGGTGACCGCCCGCCGCGGTGTACCGCACGGCCCCTGCTGCCCTGGCCCCATTGTCAGGCGCCGTACACCTGGAGCTGGGCGAGCTGGCCGGCGGGCCAGCCCGTGTTGGCGGTGAAGATGAGCCGCAGATGGCGGGTGGTCGTGGAGGCGGGCAGGGTCAGAGTGGCGGTGTTCCCGGTGAGCGGGTCGAAGGAGCAGTCCGTGCTGCCGCGCAGCGCGGAGAATGAGGTGCCGTCGGTGCTGCCCTGGACGGTGATGGTCTGCGTCCGCGCGCCCCAGCTGTTGGACGGCGGCAGGGCGAGGACGACGCGGCGGACACCTGTGGTGCTGCCCAGGTCGACCTGGAGCCACTGAGGGAAGGCGTCGTTGGCGCTCTCCCAGTAGGTGCCCGGATCGCCGTCCACGGCGTTGCTCGCGCCGTACGTCTGGGTGTGACTGCTTTCCGAGACCGGCCGGCGCAGCGCCAAGTCGCCGGTGGGGGTGCCGCCGCCGGCCGCCGTGGTGACGGTGACCCGGGCCGAGGCCGCGGACACGGAGCCTGCGGAGTTGAGCGCCTGGACGTCGAAGGTGTACGAGGTCGAGGGGGAGAGGCCGCTCACCGTGTAGGTGGTGGTGCTCCCCGGAGCGGTGCCCACGGGGGTAGCGGTGTCACCGGTGATCCGGCGCACGCGGTACCCCGTCACGCCGGAGTCGTCCGTCGAGGCGGTCCAGGCCAGGACGACGGTGGTGTCGGTGACGGTGGTGGCGCGCGGATTGCCGGGGGCGGTCGGCGGCTGGTTGCCGTTGCCGCCGGCAAGCGGTGGGGTCGGCCGGGTGGCGGTGACGGGGAGCCGGCCCTTGAGCATGCGGCCGCCGTCGCCGGTCAGCCGCAGGTAGTAGTCGGACGAGCAGGCGGTGCCGTCCTCGTCGAGCGCGAGGAAGCCCGACCCGGCGGGCACCCAGTCCTGGGACTCCGCGGTCTTGGCGATCTGGTTGCCCTCGTTGTACTCGTCGAACATGGAAATGTAGACGCTGGGCACCCCGGCCCGGCCCATGTTGTAGAACTGCCGCCACATGAAGTCGCCGTGGGCGCGCTGGCGTTCGGTGACCCCGCCGGGGAGGACGCACGGCTGGTAGTCGATGCCGTGCGCGGTGCACTCGGCGAGGTCGGGCACGGTGGCGACGTTGTAGAAGTTGTCGGCGTCACCGGCGTTGCCGATCCGGCCCACCAGCCACGGCGAGAGCATGTCGAAGGCGTGGTAGACACCACTGAAGCCCGGCCGGGAGTCCCGGTCGCCCGTCCGCCACCAGGTCGGAACCCCGCCGATGACGTAGCAGCCCTGGGCCTTGAACCAGTTCAGCACGTCCAGGCACGCTTCCGGGGTGAACGGCCGCTGGGCGTCGTTGAAGCCGAAGCCCCAGATACACACCACCGGCTTGTCGTCCTGCCGCGCGTACGCGGAAGAGGCGGTGTGCGCACGCATCTTGGCGGTCCAGTCGGTCTTGATGTCCCTCTGCATGGTCGTCCAGTCGGACACGTCGTACATGATGTAGAACTTGACGCCCTCGGCCTCCGCGGCGGCGCGTACCTTGCTCGCCATGGCGTCGCGTGTCGGTCCTTCGCCGCCGGTGGGGTTGAAGCGCTGGAGGGCCGCGGCGTCGATGCCGTACTGCTTCATCCACCGGAAGTGCACGTCGACGGTGGACTGGTCGTAGGAGGAGAACAGCGAGGCCGGCTGCCCGTTGCCGAGGTTTCCGAAGCCGGTGCGGTACGTGGTCGGGTAGTCACGGACATCGGGCCAGGCAACGATGGCTTGGTTGGACGGAGAAGGTGTCTGCCCCCAGTTCCGGGCCCAGTGCCACCAGCCGTCGATCGGGGCGCTGTCACCTTCGCAGGCGAACCAGCCCTGATATCCCACGGTCACCTTGCCGACCACATCGCCCGAGCGGTCAGCCGCGGAGGCCGTGCTCGCGAATGCCGCTCCCGCGGCCCCTATGGCTCCTGTCAGCCCGGCCGCTGTCGCCGCCTGTAAGAACGTACGCCGCGTGAATCCCACCGAGAGCCCCTTCGTCCAGTTGACCACTGCGGCGCCCGGCGGGGTCGCGATCGGGCCGCCGGCAGCGCTGCAACTTTACGCGGGGAACTGTATTGACGTGAACACGTCGTCGCAAGAGCTCGTCATACAGATGAAAAAAATAGAGCATTCACGTGGCTGAGGTGGCTGCCATCAGGGCTGGTCCTGGAGCGCCAGCCGGTGGCCGGTCGGGCAGACCGACCACCGGGGCGGCGCCCACCGGTCATCCGGCCGGCACACGATCGGCCCAGGGCGTGGGCGGGCGGCTCGCACCGGGAAACGGCCACCGAATCTCAGAGCCTTCTGATTTCGCGTCGCTAGCGTCCGGGCCCATGGTGCGCGACTTTCTCATCATCGGGGCCGGACCGGCCGGACTTCAGCTCGCCGCCCTGCTCGAACGCGACGGGCGCGACTACATCGTCCTGGAGAGGGGGAGCGGACCGGGGACCTTCTTCACCCGGTACCCACGCCATCGCCGGCTGATATCGATCAACAAGGTGAACACGGGCTTCACCGACCCGGAACTCAATCTGCGCATGGACTGGAACTCGCTGCTCAGCGACGACCCGGAGCTGCTCTTCACCCGGTACAGCGAGCGCTATTTCCCGCCGGCGGACGACCTGGTGCGCTACCTGGCCGACTTCGCGGCCCGTACCGGCGTACGCGTCGAGTATGGGACGGAAGTCGTCCGGGTCACCCGGGCGGACGGCGTCTTCACCGTGCGCGGCGGCGACGGACGTACCTGGCAGGCCAGGCGGCTCGTCATGGCGACGGGGATCTCCCGGCTCTACGAACCCCCCATCCCGGGAGTCGAACTCGCCGAGCGGTACGACACCTTCGACCCGGACCCCGCGTCCTTCACCAACCAGCGGGTGCTGGTCATCGGCAAGGGGAACTCCGCGTTCGAAACCGCCGACAGCCTCATCGAGAAGGCCGCGGTCATCCATGTCGCCGGTCCGCACTCGGTCAAGCTCGCCTGGAAGACCCACTACCTGGGGCACCTGCGCGCGGTGAACAACAACTTCCTCGACACCTACCAACTCAAGTCGCAGAACGCCGTGCTCGACGGCACCGTCGAGAGCATCGAGAAGGCGGAGAGCGGCGGCTATCGGGTCATGCTGCGCTACGCCCGCACCGCCGAGCCGTTGCGCGAGCTCGCTTACGACCGGGTCATCGTCTGCACCGGCTTCCGCTTCGACGCGTCCGTCTTCGACGAGACCTGCCGCCCGTCGCTCGTCATCAACGACCGGTTCCCCGAGCAGACCTCGTCATTCGAGTCGGTCGACGTACCGGACCTCTACTTCGCCGGCACGCTGATGCAGCAGCGGGACTTCAAGAAGTCCACCAACGGCTTCATCCACGGCTTCCGCTACGCGGTGAGAGCCCTGCACCGCATCCTCAGCGCTCAGCATCTCGACACCCCCTGGCCGGCCCGCACGTTCACCGCGACACCGGACGCGATCGCGGACGCCCTCATCGACCGGGTCAACCGCTCGTCGGGGCTCTGGCAGCAGTTCGGATTCCTCGGCGATGTGGTCGGTGTGGACGGCGACCGGGCCGTGTTCCAGGCCGAGGTCCCGCTGGACTACGTCACCGACGGCGGTCTGGGGCCCGCCCTGCACCGGTTCGTCGTCGACCTGGAGTACGGGGCCGACCACGACCGGACCGACCCTTTCGACGTGAGCGTCCCGCGCGTCGTCGAGAACGACGTGGACCACGCGATGGACTCCACGTATCTCCATCCCGTCGTCCGCCACTACCGGGACGGTGTCCTCGCCGGTACCCACCACCTCGCGGAGAACCTGGAGAACGACTGGAACCTGCCGGAGATCCACCGGCAGCCGCTCGCCACCTTTGTGAAGGAGTGCCTTGACTGAGCAGTTCCCCGGCGCCGTACTCGACATCCTCGACGTGGCGGGTGACCGGACGGTGTTCGAGCATGCGGGCGTGGAGGTCTCCGGTACCCAGCTCCTCGGCACCGTGCGGCGCGCGGTGAACGGCCTGCGCGGACACGGCGTCGGACCCGGCGACGGCGTGGCCGTGCTGTCGGGCGTCGGCCCCGGAGCATTCGCTGCGATCATCGCCGCCCACGTCGTCGGCGCACGGGTCGTCGGCGTACGGCCCGGCCTGACCGAGGAGCAGCGTAAACACATCGTGCGAGACGTCGGCGTGACCGTCACCGACCGACCCCCCACGGCCGGTGAGCGGGGGAACGGCCTGACCCTCGCGCTCGACGACCTGCTGGCGGCGACAGACGACGGAGTCCGGCCGCGGGTGCTGGCCCGGCCCGGGGACACCGCCCGGCTCCTGCACACCAGCGGCAGCACCGGCCTCCCCAAGGCGTGCGCCCAGACGTACGCGGCGATGACCGCCGGGTGGGCGCACCGACCGGACGCCTGGCCTCCGGCCGTCCGCGAACTCGCCGGGCACCTCGACCGGTTCCTGGTGTTCGGCACCCTGGCCAGCCAAGTGATGATGGAGTACGGACTGCTGGCGCTGGCAGCCGGCGGCACCCTCGTCACCGCCGACCCCCCGGACTTCCCCGACGCCCTGGTGCGTCACCGGGCGACCGCGAGCGTGATCACGGTCGCCCGGCTGACGAAGCTGGTGGCGGCGCAGCGTACGGCGCCGGTGGACCTCGGCGCGCTGCGCGCGCTGATGGTGTCGGGGTCGCCGCTGGAACCGGGGCGCGTGCGCGAGGCCGCCGAAGTGCTCGGCCCGGTCGTCTTCCACGGCTACGGCCAGACCGAGACCGGCATGATCTCGATGGCCACCCCGGAGGATCCGCCGGGCTCTCTCGGAGTGCCGCCCGTGGAACTGGAGATCCGTGACGCCTCGGGTCACCCGGTCCCGCCCGGCACCGACGGTGAGCTCTTCGCGCGCACCCCGTCCCAGAGCCATGGCTACTGGCAGGAACCCGCCCTCACCGCCGACGTGTACTCCGGCGGATGGGTGCGTACCCGCGACCTCGGCCACCTCGACGCGTCGGGCCGGCTGTGGCTCACCGGACGGACCCGGGACGTGATCATCGTCAACGCCAACGTGTACTACGCCGGGCCCGTCGAGCGGCTGCTCTCCAGCCACCCCTCGGTGGCCGAGGCGTATGTCGTGGCCGTACCGGACGACCGTACGGGCGAAGCCGTCCACGCGTTCGTCGTGCCCGCGGCCGGGCGCGCGCCGGACCTCGCCGAACTGCGGGCGCTGGTGGCAGCGGGCGTGGGGGAGGAATCCGCGCCGGCCCGGCTCACCGTCATCGAAGAGGTACCGCTCACCGCCGCCGGAAAGCCCGACAAGCAGCGGCTCGCCCAGGGTAGCTAGCAAACCGGCCCCGCCCTCGTCACGAGAGCGGGGCCGGTCCTTCGCCATGTCTCAGAGCGCCGCACCGCCGTCCCGGCCCTTCGCGGGCGCCGCCGGATCGGCCCGCTCCACGGCCACGGCCTCGCCGCGCACCAGATCGTCGAGTTCGGCCTCCAGCCGAGCGGCTTCGTCGGGCGACGCCACAGCCGTACGCGGGTTGCTGCCGCGCAGCGCCACGGCTCCGCCTGCCAGGGCCATCGGCAGCGCGACGAGCAGCGCGGCGGTGCGCATGCCCCCCGGCGCCGAAAGCACCAGAGCGATGAGCGGGGGCCCGAAGGCACCTCCGGACTTGCCGACCGCCGCCGCCCAGCCGCCGGCGGTTCCCCGGATGGCCAGGGGGAAGATCTCCGCCGTGTAGGGACCGATGAGAGCGATGACCCCGGCGGTACCGGCGAACAGGAGAATCACCGCGGTCAGGAGGATCGGCTCGCTGCCGTCCATCCCCACTGCGGCCAGGACGAGCAGCGCCGTGACGGTGAGGGCGGCGTACAGGGCCATGGTGCCCTTCGCCGACCAGCGCTTGTAGAGCCACGCCGCCACCACACAGGTCGGGATGGACAGAAGTGAGGACAGGAAGAGCAGGGTGGCGGCGGACATGCCTCCCTCGTGCGATGCCTCCAGCTGGCTGGGCAGGAAGGTGATGAACCCCCAGTAGACGAGGCCCCAGGCGAGGGCGTAACCGCTGACGACCAGCGTCCTGGTCGTCTGAGGGTGTGTGAAAAGGACGGACGCGCGGACATGCCCGCGCGTCGCCCGCTGGGCGGTGAAGGCCGCCGACTCCGGGATCCACCGGTTCAGCGCGATGAGGATCAGTACCAGCGGGAGCTGCGCGAACCACAGGACACGCCATCCCGTCACCGGGATCAGCAACGAGGCCAGACCGGCGGCCGCCATGTAGCCGCCGGTGGTGGTGAGCCCGGCCTGCAGCACCATGACGGCGGCGCGCCGTCCCGGCGGCAGGCTTTCGGTCATCAGGGCGTATACGACGGGCAGCATGCCTCCGGCCGCCATCCCCATCAGCGCGCACATGACCAGGATGCCGCCGAAGGACGGCATGGCCCCGCACACCGTCGTACCGAGGAAGAGCAGGGACGCGATGAGGATCGTCGCCCTGCGTCCGATCCGGTCGGCCGAGCGGCCCCCGATGAGTGATCCCAGTACGGTGCCGCTCAGCGCGACCGTCGGCAGCCAGGAGATCTCGGCGGCGCTGAGCTGGAACTCCTCGCGCATGCCCGGCTGGATGAACGCCAGGGTGGCGGGCTTCATCTGGTCCACCATCAGCGCGAAGCTCAGCACCCCGATGAGACGGCGCCGGTGGCCCTGCGTTGTCCCGTCCGGAACGGCGGTCCCGGCCGGAATCCGACCGGGGCTCTGCACGACCGCGCGCCCCGAGACCACCACGCCCACGACGATGGCGGCCATCGCGGCCCACATCACGCCGGACATCCCCATCATCGCCATGTGAAAGCCCATCGACCGGGAATCGACGAACATCCACACGTGCTGGCCGACGCCCGTACAGGTGAGGGCCACACCTGCCCAGAACATCAGCGGCCGAGCGATCAGCGACGGGGGCCGGGCGGGCGAGGACGGGCGTGGTTCACGGGGCGTCATCCGTTCCCTCTCTCCACCTGGTGGACGGGACACCCTCCGGTCCGCCGCCCTTCGAAGTGCCGTGTGGCCGGGCGCTGCTTGCGGGCGTGCAGGACCATCACCGTGCCGAGGAGCAGTTGGCGGACGCCCCGAGTGACGTCCTCCACCCCGTCACGCAGCCGGACGAAGCCGCGGAGCGCGCCCAAGCGGCGGGGCCGGGGCGGCAGGCCGTGCGGGATCAGCAGACACGGCGCCCGGTGCGGAATGGAGCGCGTGTGGGAGACCGTCGAGTCCAGCCGGAACCGGTGCAGCACCTCCCGTACCGCGGCGCGCAGCGCGAGCGGCGACAGCCGCCAGGCCGGGCAGGGGCGGTTGGCCGCCACGCCGTACGGGATGTGATGGGCGTCCTTGACGGCCAGGTCCGCCCAGCGGTCCGGATCGAACTCGTCCGGCCGTTCGTATCCGGTGGCGTGATAGCCGGGGTAGCTGAAGCACACCACGGACCCGGTCGGCAGAACCGTCTCCGCGTCCAGTGCTATGTCGCCGGTGGTGATGCGGTGGGCGATGCCGAACAGCGGATACAGACGCATCGTCTCGTCGAGCACCCGCGTCAGATACGTGTCGTCCTCCGGATCCGCGCGAAGGCGCCGCTGCACCTCCGGGTGGCGGGCGACAGCGAGCAGGACGTGCGCGGTCGCCTCGGACAGCTGCACGACCGCCGTGTTGAAGAAGGTGCCCTGCAGGTAGTGCACCTGCTCCGGCACCGACAGGGAGGGCGGCAGCCGGTGCGGTACGTCGCCGGCCGCGACCCGGTCCCGCAGGTAGCCGGTGAGCCGGGCCCGGCGGCGCGGATGGCGCAGACCGGTGCATTTCAGCGCGGATATCACGTCATTGGCGTGCGCGGTGATCAGTTTCCGGGCCGGCGGCGGGCACGGCTCCTGGAAGACCAGTTCGTAGCAGAACGCGGCCCACGCGGGCATCATCAGGTCCCGCAGTCGTACGAGACTGATCCGTGTGTCCGGCACCGCGTCCAGCGCGTCCGCGACGGCGCGGGCGGCAGCCGCCGCGAGATCCGCCGAGTTCCCGGCGACGATGCGCCGCGTGGTCGCCGCCACGTCCTGGTAGCGCGCACCGGGCTCCAGGTGCTCCTGGTGCACCTCCGGTCCCGGGGCCAGCCAGTACCAGAACAGGTCGGAGAGCCCCGCTCCCTCACTACGGCCGTCCGCGTGCGGGTGGGCATAGACCCGCTCGAACACCTCTGGACCGTGCGCGGCGTTCGGGAGGGTCACCGCCCGGTCCCCGTTGACCTTCTCGAAGATGTGGACGCGCAGCGCCACCACGGCGCGCGGCAGCCACCACGCGTCCGTGCCCGCCCGGGCCTTCACCACGTTCCACCCCTCCGTACCACCATGCCGGGTACCAGATCGGTGTTCCGGCGGCCACCGCACAGGGCGAGCGTGTGGTCGTACTCGTCGCGCAGCGTCGCGAGGACCCGCCGCACGCCCGCCTCCCCGTCGGCGGCCAGGCCCCACACCACCGGACGTCCGACGCCGACGGCCCTCGCACCGAGCGCGAGGGCCACCGCGACGTCGCTTCCCCGGCGCGCCCCGCCGTCGAGCAGGACCGGGACCCGGCCCGCGACCGCATCGGCGACCGCCGCCAGGCAGTCCACGGCCCCCGGGACCGCGTCGCACTGGCGGCCGCCGTGATTGGAGACGATCACCCCGGCCGCGCCGTGCTCGACGGCGAGGCGCGCGTCGTCCGGATGGAGGATCCCCTTGACCAGTACGGGGAGCGAGGTGGTGCGTACGGCCTCGGCGAGGTCCGGCCAGCGGAGCGCGGCGGACATCGGGATGGCGGTGAGCCCACCGGGTTCGGACCCGGGCAGGTCGCGCATG
Source organism: Streptomyces sp. NPDC097595 (assembly GCF_044761525.1). NCBI lineage: Bacteria > Bacillati > Actinomycetota > Actinomycetes > Kitasatosporales > Streptomycetaceae > Streptomyces > Streptomyces sp. NPDC097595. The sequence goes on from NZ_JBIWCN010000026.1 coordinate 26,504, forward strand.
TTCTCCGCGGCGTATCCGGGCGGCAGGTCGGTGAACCCGTTGCGCAGGTCCCGCGTGTGCCGGCCGAACACCGGCGAGTCGACGGTCACCACCAAGGCCGTGCAGCCGGCGTCCTCGGCACGCCGGACGAGCGCTCCGGTGACCTCCGGGCGGGAATGCAGGTACAGCTGGAACCACACGGCCGGATCCGGGGCCGCTTCGCGCGCCGCCGCGACGACATCGGACACCGCGATGGTGGCCGCCGTTCCCGTCACCAGCACGGCGCCCTCGGCGGCGGCCGCACGCGCCGTGGCCCGCTCACCGGACCGGTGCACCAGCCGGTGGAAGGCGGTCGGTGCCACGATCACCGGGGACGCGTTCGGGGCGCCCGGCAGATCGACGCCGGTCTCCCGGCCCACGCCACCACGCAGCACCCGCGGCAGCAGCGCGTACCGGTCGAACGCCCGCTCGTTCTCGAGGAGGGCGCGCTCCTCGCCCGCGCCGCCCGCGACGTAGTCGTAGACGACCGGGTCCAGTACCTCCCGGGCCCTTTCGTGCAGTTCGCGGAGCGTCACGGCGCCACCGGGGCGGCCGGGTTGCGACGGGCGGTGAGGAAGGCGTCCAGCGGGGCGCGGTGGACCTCCTCGCTGTCCCACTCGTTCTCCAGGTTCTCGGTGAGGTGGTGGTCGGCCACGAACGCACCGTCCCGGTACCAGCGGACGACCGGATGCAGATAGCGGCCGTCCAGGCCCGACACGTCCTGCTGGGACTTGCGGCCGGCGCCGACGTCGAAGGGGTCCACCCGGTCGTGGTCCTCCCCGTATTCCAGGGTGATCACCGCGTACGCCTCCACCTCACCGAACTCCCCGGCCCGCACCGCCCCCGGCACATGGTCGACGGGTACTTCCTCGGCGTAGCGGAACGTGCCGTCCGGGGCGAGCAGCAGCAGGTCACCGAGGACGGCGAACTGCTGCCACAGCGCCGAGGAACGGTTCACCCGGCCGATCACCGCGTCGACGGCCCGCGCGGTGGAGTCCCCGATCACCGTCGTGGGCCAGGGAACGCCGACGTGGCGCTGCCGCAGTCCGCGGTGCAGCGCGCGCACCGCGTAACGGAAGCCGTGGATGAAGCCGGTCGTCGCCTTCCCGAAGGAGCGCCCCTGCATCAGCGTCCCCGCGAAATAGAGGCCGGGTACGTTGACCGACTCCCCGAGCGGCGTCAGCTCGGGGAAACGGCCGTCGACGATCAGGGCCGGTGCGCAGGTGTCGTCGAAGACCGAGGCGTCGAACCGGAAGCCGGTCGCGACGATCACCCGGTCGTAACGGATCTCCTTGACCACCTCGTCGACCCGCTCGAAGGCGACCGGGACGTGAAAACCGTCCTGGTCACGCCGAATGGCCAGGACCCGGCCGTCGAGAAGCGCGTTCTGAGACTTCAACTGGTAGCTGTCCAGGAAGTTGTTGTAGACGGCGCGCAGATGTCCCACATAGTGAGTCCGCCACGCCATCTTCAGGGAGCCCGAGCCGACGACGTGGATGACCGCAGCCGTCTCCATCAGGTTCTCCGCCGTCTCGAAGGCGGAGTTGCCCCGGCCGATGATGAGCACCCGCTGGTCGGTGAAGGACTGGGGATCGGTGTCGATGGTGTCGTAGCGTTCGGCCAGTTCGACGCCCGGGATCGCGGGCAGGTTCGGGACGGACATCCCGGTGGCGACCACCAGATGCCGGGCCCGCCACACCTTGCCCGTGTGATCCGTGACGGCGAAGCCCTCCCCTCGCCTGGAGACCTTCGTGACCTCCGTGTCGTACCGCACGCGCACCCCGGTCCGGGAGGCGAAGTCCGACAGATAGCGCACCAGGTCGTCGGCGGGCGGGAAGTAGCGGGGACTGTACCGGGTGAACAACAGTTCCGGATCGTCGCTCAGCAGGGAGTTCCAGTCCATCCGCAGCCTCAGCTCCGGATCCTCGTAACCCGTGTGCACCTTGTTGTTCGAGATGAGGTAACGGTGCCTGGGGAACCGGGTGAAGAACGTACCCGGACCGCTGCCGCGCTCCAGGACGACGTAGTCCCCGCCGTCCCGCTCCAGCAGGGAGGCGAGCTGAAGTCCGGCGGGCCCCGCACCGATGATCAGGTAGTCATGGGTCATGCCCCGGAAGCTAGCCACCCGTTTTCAGAGCACTCTGAGATTCCCCGCCTACCTTTCCGGACGTGCCCACCACCACGGACTCCCTCTCCCTCACCGGCCCTCTGGACTCCGCAGCCCTGCGCCGGGCCGCCACACCGCTCACCGTCACCGTGGACGCCCCGGCCCGAGACCGTGTGGACCGAGGACGCCGCCTCTTCCACGGGCTGCGGCACGGCGACGGCAGCGGGACCCGCCCCATCTACGGCGCCACCACGGGCTTCGGTGCGCTCGTCGGGTACGCCGGCCGCCCCCACGAGGCGGACCAGTGCGACAACACCCTGGCCCACCTCGGGGCGGGCCAGGGACCGGACCTGCCCCACGAGATCTGCCGCGCCGCCCTCCTGCTGCGCGCCTGGTCGCTCTCCCGGGGCTTCTCCGGAGTCTCCGGCGAGGTCGTCGACCGCCTCGCCGCCATGTTCGCGACGACGTTCTCCCCGGCCGTCCCCCGCTACGGCTCCGTCGGCGCGAGCGGCGACCTCATCCCGCTCGCCTACGCGACCCAGGCCCTCCGCGGGCGCGGGTACGCGTACCTGGACGGCCGCCGCATGCCGGCCGACGAGGCGCTGACCGCCGCCGGACTGCGCCCACTCGACCTGGACGGCCGCGACGCGCTCGCCCTCGTCAACGGGACCTCCGTCACCACCGCGGCCCTGGCGCTGGCCCGTGACCGTGTCCGCGACGCACACCGCTCGCTCATGGCCCTCACCTGCCTCATGGCCGACCTGCTGGGCTGCGACCCGGGCTTCCTGGACGACGACCTGCTACGGGCCTACGGGCACGCCGGGGCGGTCGACGCCGGCGCGCGCATGCGGCGCACCCTCACCGGCCTCGGCCCCTCGGGAAACCGACCGCTTCAGGAGCCGTACAGCATCCGCTGCACCCCACAGTTGCTCGGTGCCGCGGAGGACGCGCTGTGCTACGTCGACGGCGTGGTCGCCGCCGACCTAGGCGGCGTCAGCGACAACCCCCTCTTCTTTCCCGGCCATGACGACCGGGAGGGGAAAGTGGTGCACGGCGGCAACTTCTTCGGCCAGCCCGCCGCGTTCGCGGCCGACCTGCTGGCGTCCGTGACAGCCCAGCTGGGCAATCTCGCCGAACGCCAGCTCGACCTGCTGACCGACCCGGCGCGCAACGGGGGACTGCCGCCGATGCTCGCCACGGCACCGGGCCTCCAGCACGGGCTCCAAGGTGTGCAACTGGCCGCCACCGCGTTCGTCGCGGAGATCCGCCGCAACGCCACACCGGCAGGCATGCAGAGCCTGCCGACGAACCTGCACAACCAGGACGTCGTCCCCTTCGGCACCCAGGCCGCCCTGCGTTCCTACGACATGGCGGAACTCCTCGGCCTGCTCATCGGATCGCTCGCGCTCGGTCTGCGCCAGGCGGTCCACGTCGGAGCCCGTCGCCCCACCGCGCCCCGGTGCGCCGAACTCCTCGACGCTCTCATCGAGGCGATTCCCCCGGTCGACCCGGACCGCCCACTGGACCGGGACGTCCGCGCCGCGGCCCTCCTGGTCGCCGCCCATGAGTCGCCGTGACCGGGTGCACCTCGACCGGCCGCGCCTCGGCCGGGACGCCGGGCGGGGCCGCGCACTCCGGGAGGCGGATGGTGAACCTGGCCCCCTGGCCGGGGTGCCCGTCGGCCGCGACCGTACCCCCGTGGCGTGTGACGACCTCCCGCAGCAGCGCCAGCCCCAACCCGTAACGCCCGCCGTCGCCGCTGCCGCGGTGGAACCTCCGGAACAACTGCTCCACCGCGGCGGGCTCGAACCCGGGGCCGTTGTCCGCGACGACCAGGCGCACCGTTCCTCCCGAGCGCGAGAGGATCATGTCGATCCGTCCTTCGTCCGGGGTGTGGCGGATCGCGTTGGACAGCAACTCGCCGAAGGCGCGGCGCAGGGCGGACGGGACGCCGTCGACGAAGAGAGGGTGCGGAGGACCGTCCACGACGACGGTGAGACGACACGCGCGCACCCGGTCCGATTCCTCGGCCACCACCGACCGGGCCAGCGCGACCAGTTCGACCGGCCGGTGCTCCGATCCCCGTACCGGGCCGGCGGCGAGGCTCGCGGACAGCAGCAGGTCGTCGAGCACCTCGCCGAGCCGCCCGGTCGAAGCGACCAGCCGGGCCAGCGTGTCGCGATGAGGACCCGGCAGATCCTGGTCGGCAGCCTGCCGCGCCAGCATCTGCGCCCGCGTGTGCACCTGGGTGACCGGGGTGCGCAGCTCGTGACTGGCATCCGTGACGAACCGCTGTTGGCGGGCCAGGGCCTCCGCCAGCGGGGCCACGGCACGACGCCCGAGGAGCGCCCCCGTGACGACTGCGGCCAGCAGCCCCACCGCTTCGGCCACCGCGAGCGCGAACCACAGATGGCTGCGGTCGGCCAGCTGGAAGCGCATGTCGAACACGGCCTGCACGACCTCACCGTCGGCCCGGGCCTGCGTGCGCACCAGATAGACCGTGTGGTCGCGTTCCACGGTGCGCTCCACTGCCTCACGGGTGCCGCGTACCTCCTCCATGTCGGCGCGCAGGGGGAAGCCGAGCGGAGCGTTGGACAGGGGTTCCACGCCGGGTGCGTACAGCCAGGTGCATACGGGAGGCTTGACCGGGTCGCCGTACATCGCGCCGTAGCGCAACTCGCGCCATACCTGGTCGTTCTGCGCGTCCACCATCACCGTGTGCGCCACGCCCCCGGCGACCGTGACCAGCAGCGTGATGATCGCTCCGGTGATCACGGAGATCCGCAGGCGTGCCCGCCGCACCGCCGCCCACTCGCCCGACGCCGACGGGTTCACAGCGCCCCCAGGCGGTAGCCGAGACCGCGGACCGTGCGCACGACCTTCCTGCCCAGCTTGCGCCGCAGGTAGTAGACGTAGGTGTCGACGATGGACGACGCGGGCGCCTCCTGGAACACCATGCGGCGCAACTCGGCCCGGGAGTGCACCGTTTCGGGCCGCGTGGCGAGCGCCCACAGCAGAGCGAACTCCCGGGGCGCGAGGGCGATCTGTTCGCCGTTCGCCAACTCGACTTCCCTGCGGCCGACGTAGAGGTGTCCCGAGCCTATTCTGAGGACATCGGTGACATCGAGGGCCCGCCGGCACAATGCCCGCAAACGCGCGCTCAGTTCGTCGAGGTCGAACGGCTTCACGAGGTAGTCGTCGGCACCGGCGTCCAGCCCGTCGACCCGGTCGTGCACGGTGCCCATCGCGGTCAGCAGCAGCACGGGCGTACGCACGCCCCGGGACCGTAACCGGCCCATCAGGTCGAGACCGTCGAGGCCCGGCAGGCGCCGGTCGACGGCGAGCACGTCGTACGGCCGGGAGAGGCCGAGATGCAGTCCCTGCTGGCCGTCGGTCGCCACGTCGACCGCGTATCCCTCGGCCCGCAGTACGTCGGAGAGCATGCCGGCCAACTCCCGGTCGTCCTCGACCAGCAGCAGGCGCCAAGGCCCCCGCGAGTCCTTCTGCGCCACGGTCCAACTCCCCTCGTCCTCCCCGCAACCCGTGACAACGCCCCTGCGGGGGAGGGGGTTCCCACTTCGGAGGCCGCAAGGCCGGTGGCGCACGTCCGGGTCGCTGGAGGCGGTACGAAGAGCGGGCACCGCTCGGTGCGACGGCCGCTCGTGCCCTACCCCGAGGGTGGGATCCGTCGATGGCGTCGGACACGCAGGTGGTGGAGGCGTCCGGGTGCCGCCGATGGCTTGGTCGGCCCCGCCACGACGAGCGCGGTCACCCGCACGGGCTCGACCAGGCACATGCTCCGTCCGGCCGCCCCGGGACCCGTAAGCCCCTACGCAGGTGTTCGCGCGCGCGTCGACCCGAGACGCGAAGGCGTCAGGCCGCCTCGTACCGGTGCGCACGGCCGCCCCGCCACTGCACCCAGGACGTGTCGTCCAGAAGCAGCTCGGCGTCGGCCAGCCCCGCCCGGCGCAGGAACTCGACCACGTCCTGGTCGTCGTGGGCAAGGCCGACGATCTGCCCGCGGACGGTTACCCGCCGTCCTCCGGTCGCGGACGGACGGTGAATGACCACAGGCGTACTCATACATCCATGGTGCTCCTGCTGCCGCCTTTTGAGATCCGGAGCGCTGCGGGAAGGTTCGCCGTGCTCCGCGACCGCGTTGCCGCAGCAGCACACTGAAGCCGGGCCTGTTACAGGACCCATTGCGCAGCGGTGGGCGTATGAGGTTTACGGGGCCGCCGACCCTGTGGTGAAGAACGCCGTCATCCGCTCCAGGCCCTGCGGGCCGAACATCGTGTCCAGGCTCTGGGCGGAGTCGTTGGCGGAGGCGAGTTCGGCGCCGTCGAGCATGGCGAGGTTCGCGCCCTCGCCGGCGAAGGGCGACATCAGGTGGGCGGCGTCGCCGAGCAGGGTGACGCTCGGCACGCGGTCCCAACGGTGGCCGACAGGCAGGGCGTGGATACGGCGAGGGGCCATCGTGTCCGCGTCGGCGATCAAGCCGCGCAGGGCCTCGTCCCACCCTTCGAAGTGGGCGAGTACGGCCTCCTTGGCCGCCGGAAGGTCGGTGAAGTCGACCGGGTCCAGCCAGTCTTCGTCCGCCCTGAGTGCGGTGTAGACGTGGAGGCTGCCGTCGGTCTCCTTGTGGGCGAGGAAGCCGCGCTCGTCGCCGAGGCAGATGAAGAACCCGCCGCCGACGACCGCCGCGGTGCGCGGATGCCGGCTCTCGGCCTCCATCAGGGGGGCGCGCGAGGGCTCAGTCGGTGGCGTCCGGGACGGGGGTGCGGATGATCCCGTTGATCACGAGGTCGAAGCCCCAGGACAGCCGGTCATCCTGGGTGCCGGCCAGCAGCGCCGGCAGGTGCGCCCTGATCATCGGGTGCGCGGCCTCGTCCACGCCGTGCGCGGCGCGCGTGGGTCGTTCACGGCGGCTGATCGGTTCTCGCTCAGCAGTCATGCCGCGATCGCAACGAACGCGTTCGTCATCAAGGGGGGTGCGAAACCGCGCCTCACCCCGAAGACCCCGCCGGGCCGGCGCCGTGGGCGGGCCGCCTTGTCGCGGGGGCGCCGGGCCTGTACGTCCGCCAGGCCACCGGCCAGGCAAGGGCGAGCACCGCCAGCGCCACCGACACCACGGTGCCGAACCCCTCGGGGTCCCGCGCTCCCGGGGCCGCCGCCAGGACGCCCGCGGCCACCAAGGCCGGCCCGGTCGCCCCCACGCCCCACACCGCGCCCCGGCCGGACACCAGCGCGCACACCAGTGCCGTGGCAAGGATCAGCGCGAGCACACCGGCCAGCAGCAGCCGGCCGGGCTGCGGCATCACGTCACCGGCCTGCTCCACGGCCCGGCCCAACGCTGCCGCGAGCGCCGCCACCGCCCCGGCGAACAGCCAGTGCAGCAGCAGCACCAGCCGTACCGGCAACGCTCGCGGCGCCAGCAACGGCAACCCGTACGCGCCGGTGCGCAATGCCAGCGACCAGACCAGCACCAAGAGCACGAAGACCCCGATGCCGACCGCGCGTACCCCGCCGTCCCAAGGCTCCTCGCTTGCCGCCGACACCGACTGCACCAGCCCCTCGCCCAGCACGATCAGGACGAAGAGCCCCAGCCGCTCCGAAAGGTGCTCGACATCGGCCGCCACGACTTGGGGCTTTTTCCGCATCCTGCTTCGGGCGCGTTCGATCCGCGCACGGGCCTCCTCGGGCGGCAGGGCGGCGCTGCGCCGTTCCTCGCGCCGCACCCACCGTTCCGCGCGCTCCTCCGCGTGCGCCCACTTCTGGTCGATCTCCGCCTGGAGCGCCTCACGGCTGACGCGTGCCATGACCGCCATGTCGATCACCAGTCCCGCCGCCCACAGCCACAGCCGGGTGTCCCCGTGCGCCCACAGCGACACCACCCACGGCGTCAGGCCGGCCCCGAGCTGGATGATCGGCAGATCCGCGACCACCTGTCGGCGCCCGCTCCACACCCGGGACGCGATGAGCCGCACCACGATGTACGCGAGGGCGAAGGCGCGTGCCTTCTCGGCGGACTCGTGGACCCCGGGCACAGCGGCCGCCATCACCGCCATCCCGAACATCCCCGCGACGACCGCGACGACGCGCGTTCGCTTCCCCGCCACGTTCCCGTACATGGTCGACATCACCCAGGCGAACCAGAAGGCGAGGAACAGCACCGCGTACTGGCCCAGCGACGTCCAGCTCGGTCCCGCGTGCAGCAGGTGTGCCAGTTGCCCCACCCCCGCGACCGCGATCAGATCGAAGAACAACTCCAGCCACGAAGCATGCCGCTCGCCTCCCTCCGGCTCGGAACCGGACCGGGAGGCGCCACTCACTGAAGTAGACATAACGTAATTATGTTCACCAAAGGGCCAGTTCGCGGCTCTGTGTGCCGCAGCCGGGTCGCCCGCTTCCGCCCGCGACAGGCATGGACCCGACGGCGGAGCCGGCATGGCGGCTTGGGCGGTCGGCAGACAGAGGCGACGCGGCCGGCTTCTCGGCGCGCGTGCGCGTGCGCGTCGAGGCCGGCCCTGTTCCCGCACCGGCAGTCCTGTTGACGGCCCGAACTCCGGTGATTGGCAGAGCCGAGTCATGCCATGGAGCCGGCATCCCGTCAAGCAGGATGAACAGAAGACGCCTTAGGGCGGATATCGGGACGTAATCTCTGCAAGGCAAGCTAGGGGATGACTGTGCGGCCTTCCATGCGTGATCCTCATAAAACGGAAGAATTCGGGTTCTTTGGGCGGGCGCTGCTTGTGGCGGGTGCGGCGCTGGGCCTCCTTGCTCCGACTCTGCACAGTGCCACGCTGGTCCGCGCAGGCTCATCCCTGGGTATGGGGTTCACGGCCCGGGCGGCGACGCAGGTCCTGGTGGTTGCCGCGTCTCTGGCCGGCGCACTGCTGGCGGGGCGGGCCGTCGATATGTGGGGGACCCGCAGGGTGGTGCTGTGGTGTCTTCCCGCCGGTGGGGCGGGCGGTGCCGTTCTGCTGGCGGCCCCGGTCGCATGGATGTACTGGGCAGGGCTGGCGGTGGAGAGCGCCGCCGTCATGGGTGTGGTTCTCGGTTGTGTCGCCGCGGTGCCCACCGCTCATCTCACGGGCCGGATCAGACATGCGGTGGCCGCGGCTTTTGCCGCCTTCGCTCTGGCTCTGATCGCCGGGATCATGCTGGCGCTGGCAGCCGGCCGTCTTGGAGGATGGCGCGCTGTGGAGGCGGTGCCCATCCTGATCTGTCTGGCCCTCTACCCCGGTGCACACAGGCTACGAGTGCTGAAGGGCCCTCCGGCAGTACGCCAGGCTCCTCCGGACGGCTTCGCGTCGCGAGCCGCGCTGGTCGTGGTGCTGGGGGCAGGGCTACAGGCGGCACCGCTTCGCAACTGGCTCGACGCGGAGATCATGACGTTGCTTGCTCTGTCGTTGATCGTGTTGCACGCGTTCGCGAGCGGGGAGCGGTCGGGGCGGCTGGCGAGGAGGTGGCGCAACAGAGAACGTCCCGACAAGGGGCGCCAGCACAGGGCAGCGACTGTCGTAGCCGGAGGCGTCTGGGGTTTCGGGCAGTCGGCGCTGGCCACCATCCTCCTGGTGTCACTCAGCGACCTCGGCGCCGGCCAGGCCGCCAGCCTGGTTGCCTGGACTGGATTCGGTGTCGGAAGCGCGGTGGCCGGCTTTACCTGCCTTCGTCGGCGGGTGTCGCCTCGGGCGGCATCAGCGCTGGGACTGACCCTCTCAGCCGTCAGCATGGCCCTGCTGTCGATTCTTCCGCAGCAGCGGCCAGCCGCGGCCACTGCCATCGCAGCCAGTCTGTCGGTGGCGATCGGCTTCGGTATCGTCCTCGCGCAGATCGCGTGGGTGACCGAATATCTGAGCGATCTGCCCGTGTCTCAACGCGGGGTCGCGGCTTCGGTGTACCCGGCTGCCGTGATCCTCGGCGGAGCGGCTGTCAGCGCCATCCCCTACGAGACTGTGCTGGCGCAAGTGCGTACCGACACGATCAGCCAGCTTTTGTGGATCACTGTCACCGGTCTGGCTCTGGCCGCCGTCGTTCTGAGTCGATCAGCCGTGTCGCTGGCCGTTGCCGGCGCTGCCGCGGTGCAGTACGTCCTGGTGACAACCTTGAGTTCGATCCGGTACGCGCAGCGCCCACTCGCCATGGTCGTATTCGTCCTGACCGGAGTCATCGTCGGGATCGCCGTATGGATCAGCGGTCGCCAGAGCGCGCGGCTGGCCCGTACTCAAGCGGGCGCCACCGCACTCCAGCGTGCCGTGCTTCGCCCCGTGCCCCGACATCTCGGAACCCTCGACCTGGAAGGCCTGTACCGGCCGGCCAGCACTGAAAGCGGCATCGGCGGCGACTTCTACGACGTCTCGCACAGCGCGGGAAGGAGCCGCATCCTGCTCGGCGACGTCCGCGGGAAAGGCCTGGAAGCCCTCCAGATCGTCAACGACGTCCTGGGATGCTTCCGCAGCAGGGCATACGACACGCCACGCCTTGTTGACCTCGCCACCCACCTCGACCAGCACCTGGCCCGAACGGCCGCCGCCCGCGAGGACGCCGAACTGTTCGCTACGGCGGTCCTGATCGAGCACGAGGACGACAGCCGCGAAGTGCGCGTCCTCAACTGTGGGCACCTCCCACCGTTACTGCTGAGTCCGGGGCGGGCCGAACCTCTGGCCTTGCCCGCCCTCCTGCCCCTCGGTTTCGGGGTACTCGATCCGGCAAACGGTCCCGCTCCCTCGACGGTTTCCCTGCCTCCTGGAACTGTCCTTCTGCTGTACACCGACGGGCTGAGCGAAGCCCGGGACGCCTCCGGCGCTTTCTACCCCCTCGACGAGCGCATCCGTCACGCTCCGGCCGATCCAGCGCGCTTGGTCGGCCACCTCGTATCCGAGGCGACCCAATGGACCCATCGCCTTACCGACGACATCGCACTCATCACTATCAGGCCACGCCATGTCTCCGTCCCACCACCATGAACTCGACGAACGACCGTCCGCCTCCACACCGGCGTCGGCGGCGTCATCCGCACCGAGTTGTTCAGCGTCCGTAACGGCTGTGAACTGGACCAATGCCGAAAGCGGCGAGGCTGGTCAACCCTGGCTGGTGAATAATGGGGCGCCCGGAGCCGCACGAGGTTCGGGGCCTCCGACGGAACGTCCGAAGACGCGTCGTTCCGTCGGGAGAACCAGGTCATCGTTCGCAAAGGGTATCCATGCGCCTGTCCGACTACGTCAGATACGTCTTGATAGGCGCGGCATCGATTCCTCTCCTCACCGGGTGCACCGGGTGCACCGGGTGCACCGGGGGCACCGGGGGCCCTGGGGCGGGTAAGGCCGTGGAGCAAGTCACAGAGAGGCCTTCCTCCTGGGTGGACCTGCCGGTGCGGACCGAGGCACGCGACGTCGTGCACACGGACACCGACGACCGGTCGTACAAGGTCAGGATCACGGTCGAGAGCCTGGTCCGGGGCTCAAAGGAAGACATGCGGGGCGCGCGTGTGGACAAGGGACTGAAGGGCACGGTCCCCCACTACCTCACTTTCAAGGTCACCAACACCGGCCCTGAGGAGATCCCCGCCGCCTACATGGTCTACAGCAAACTCTCCCTGAACGGCACCGACTGGACGCAGGGTGAGAAGATCTACCTGAGCGGCGGTCGGCCGGGCGGGGTCGACCTGCCCTGCGCGGACACCGCGCCCAAGACGCTGGCACCCGGCGACTCGTACGAGACGTGCGTGGCCTACGCGCTGCGCGAGGGTGTGGACGTGCTGTCGCTGACGCACAGCGCGGACGGCTACTTCGACGAGGGCGGCGCGGTCGCCACCTGGCCCGTCAAGGGGGGCTTGGAGGCGGCGTCCGCCGGACTGTCCGAGCCGGGCGACAGCGTCCGCGTTCGGTGGAACGACATTGAGGACGGTGTGCTCGAACTGCCCGCCAGGCTGGTTTCCGTACGCCGGGGCCGCCTCGCCGACCTGGCAAGCCTGGACCTCGACCTCAATGAGAACGAGAGACACGGCACCCCGTATTACGTTTCGGTCACCTACACCAGCCCCGGGCCGAAGGACCTCTACGCCCACCAGGTCGGCCAGGTACGGCTGATCACCGAAGGCGGTCGGCAGATACCGGGCAAGATTCCCTTCGTCCAGGGCGCAAAGGAGATCCCCGGCTGCCCGACCGACTGGGTCACGCAGCTGGTTCCGCCGGGCGACAGCGTGACTGAATGCAGCGTTCACCTGGTGACCGGCGACGACAAACCGTTCGCGGTGGGTTTCGCTGAGGCGGACCGGCCAGGGTTGGTGGCCTGGCGCGCCGTCGTCCACTGAAGCGACCGGGACAGCCGGGCGACGCCGCAGATGTCTGGTCGGGGCTGCTGCCGGCACCGCCGGGAGGACGTGAACGGCGGCGGCCTTGTCGGTGCGGCGCTGCGTTGCCTGGTGCCAGTGGAGGGGCCGCAGGACACCAGGCTCGATCGACTCCGGCCGTACTCCTGGTCCCGTCGCGGGGGCCGGTACGAGCGATGCGATGGGCGGCCAGTCCTCCCTGATTTCCGCGGTCCAGGCCAGGGACACGGACCTGGTGAGGATCCAGCCCGGCGACTCCGACGGCCCTACGCGGTCGGCTCACCCCTCGAAGCCGTCGATCCCCCCACCGTTAACGTGGGCAGGAGGACCCGGCCGTCGACGTCTCCGACGCCCATGAACTGCTCCTCGGCTACCTGGGGTGGTGCCGAGAGGCCCTGATGCGAAAGTTCGCCGAACTCTTCGACGACCAGCTCCGAACGCCCGTCGACCCGCTCGGTTGTTCGCCAGTCGGGATGGTCCAGCATCTCGGCTGGGTCGAACGACGATGGTCGGGGGCCGCTTCAGGACGCGCGACCGGACGCCTCGTTGGGGCGGATCCCCTTTCACCTGTCAAGGCATGCGCGGTCGGCGGCACGCACGCTCGCACCGGCCCCGGGAGTCGACGCAGGCCCGAAAAGTCTGGGGCCGGCAGGCCAGTTCCCCGTGATTGCTCAGGGAGTTCGTCACGCCGAGCGCTCGGCGAGTCGGTGGGCGTCCATGACCTCGCCGGCCCCGATCGCGACGCAAGCGGGAATCCGCTGACCGCCCGTACGGGCAGCCATGTCGAGGAGCTTCTGCAGGTGCAGGCCGTGCTTCGCGTCGATGCCGGTGCCGGTGGCGGTGCGGATCGCGGTGGCGAACTCGCGCCGGAGGACGGGCCAGCACTCCTCGTGGTCGATGCCCGCCGTGTCGTACACCAACTCCTTCTCAGGCCCGAAGAGTTCGACCCGGGTCCTCGCCCTGGGGAGCTGCACGCAGCCGGAGAGGGACGCCTGGCTGACGGCGCCGTTCTCGTGCTCGCAGGTCAGCTCGACCCAGCGGCGCGGGTCGCCGGTGGCCCGTACGGAGACGATGGGCGCGACCGCGGTGTCCAGGATGTCGAGGAGGTGCGGGCCGAGGTCGAGCAGGGCGCCGTGTTCCAGCCGCCAGGAGGTGGCGAACTCCCCGCCGAGGAACGCCCCGTGCAGATAGCAGGAGCGGGCCCCCGTCACCTGGTGTCCGGCGGCCTCGGCGAGGAAGGCGCGGGTGACCGGGTGGTACCGCTTCGTCAGGACGAGCTGGGAGACCACCCCGTGCTCGGCGACGGCGTCCGCGACCGCGCGTGCGGTGTCGAGGTCGGCGCCCAGCGGTTTCTCCAGGAGGAGGGCGCGGCCCGCGGCGGCGGCGCGGGGGGCCAGCGCGGCCTGGACGGCGGGCGGTACGGCGAAGGCTATCGCCTCGCACGTGTCGAGGAGTTCCTCGAAGGAGCCCGCCACCGGTGCCCCGTAGGGCGCGGCGACCTCGGCCGCCGCTTCCGGGCGGCGGGCCCAGACCCCCGCGAGCACCGTCTCGGGTCCGGCGGCGAGCGTCCGCGCGTGCATGGTGCGGGCCCACGGGCCCGCACCGACGAGGCCCACGCGGACCGGTTCATGGGACCAGGCGGGCGGGAGGGGGGTGGTGCTGGACATGGTGCTCTCCGTGGAGTGTGCGGGTGTGGTGCGATCGGCCGCCGGGGCCGGCCGCCCGGACGGCTCAGGCGCCGGCTGTGGCCTTGGCCAGAGCCGCGAGGCGGGCGTCGGCGCGATCGGGGGCGTACAGGTGGTCGATCACCATGCGGGCGGCGCCGACCAGGGCGGCCCGGTCGCCCAGTTCGGAGGTGACGACCTGGAGGTGGGCGGTGGTGCGGGGCATGGCGCGCTGGTAGATGAGTTCGCGTACGCCGGTGAGGAAGGGGGCACCGGCGAGGTCACCGCTGAGCATCAGGACGCCCGGGTTGAGCAGGGTGACGACCGTGACCAGGACCTCGCCGACGCGCTGTCCCGCCTCCCGGGCGAGCCTGACGGCATCGGGCTGGCCGGCGGCGAGGTGTTCGCGTACGTCCGACCCCGACGCGGTCGGCACACCGGCCGCCGTGAGCTGGCCGGCGATGGACCGGCCGCTGGCGACGGCGGCGAGGCACCCGTAGGACCCGCACATGCACAGGGCGTCGAGACGGTCGTGCAGGCGGATGTGGCCGATGTCGCCCGCCCCGCCGTCGACGCCCCGGTAGACCTCGCCCTTGACGACGACGCCGGCGCCGATCCCCGTGGACGCCTTGACCAGAACGAAGGCGCTGCAGTCCGGATGGCTGACCCGCTGTTCGGCCAGAGCCATCAGGTTGGCGTCGTTGTCGACGAACACGGGCAGTGGCCCCGCGCCCGGCGTCGGGCCGACGTGTTCGATCCATGCCTCGCGCAGCCGTTCTCGCACGGGAAAGCGGTCCCAGCCGGGCATGATCGGCGGCTCGACGATCCGGGCGGTCTCCCAGTCGACCGGCCCCGGTACAGAGAGCCCTATGCCGCAGACCCGCTCGGCGCCCACGCCCGCCTCCGCGAGCAACGGCCCGAACCAGCCTGCCAGCCGGTCCAGGACGATGTCGGGGCCGTCGGCGATGACGAGGGCGCCGGTGTGCTCGGCGAGGACGGTACCGGCCAGATCGAGGACGGCGGCGCGCGCGTGCCGGGTCTCCAGGTCGGCGACGAGCACCACGGCGTGCGTCGGGTCGAACTCCAGCCGGGCGGAGGGGCGCCCGCCGGTGGAGGTGCCCGTCGCGCCGCGCAGCCACCCCGCCCCGAAGAGCTGGTCGAGCCGGTGTCCCACCGTGGAGCGGGACAGGCCGGTGGCCTGCTGGAGCTCACCGCGCGTGGTGGCCTCGCCGCTGCGGATGAGCTGCAGCAGATGTCCCGCGCCGGCCTGGTTTCGTGCCATCCCCGTCGTCCTCGCCCTCAGCCCTTGTCCGCACCGCTGGTCAGACCCTCGGTGAGGAGCCGTTCGGCGGAGAAGAACAGGAGTACCACAGGGATGGTCAGCACGACCGATCCGGCCATGAGTACCGTCTTGGACACCTCGATGCCGTTGGCCAGTTGCTGGAGACCGAGCGAGACCGTCCACCGGTCGGGATCGGCCGCCAGGAAGAGGAGGGCGAACAGGAACTCGTTCCAGGCGATCATGAAGACGTACAGCCCGGTGGCCATCAGGGTCGGCAGCGCGAGCGGCAGGATGATCTTGCGTACGGTCTGCAGCCGTGACGCCCCGTCGATCGCCGCCGCCTCCTCGATGCTGAAGGGGATGGTGACGAAGTAGTTCTTCAGCATGTAGATGGAGACGGGGACGGTCTGCGCGATGTAGACGATGGCGAGCCCGACGAGACTGCCCGACAGCCCCATCTTCGCGAACATGACGAAGAGCGGCACGGCGAGCAGGGTGGCCGGGAACAGGTAGACGGCCAGGAAGAGGGCGCTGATCTGGCGGTTGCCGAAGAACTTCAGCCGGCTGACGGCGTAGGCGCCCGGTACGGCGGCGGCGAGCGTGAGCAGGACCGTGGCGATCGCGACGAGCGCGGAGTTGAGCAGCATGCCGAGGAAGCCCTGGCCGCCGTCCGCCGAGGACTTCAGGACGCTCTCGTACGTGTCGAGCGTGAAGTCCTTCGCCGAGACCCAGAGGTTGCCGGGGTCGAGGAGCAGTGCGTCGATGGGCTTCACCGACAGCATCAGCATGTAGTAGAAGGGCACGATCGTGATCGCGGCGAGGAAGGCGATCACCACCCAGCGCATGACGCCGAAGAACCGTTCCTCGAACTGGGCGCGGGTGAGCCGGTTCCGCCGCGGCGCGGGCTGCGGGCGGGTGGTGCGCCGCGTCTCGTCGCGGGTGAGGGTGGGGGCGCTGGTCATGCCGACTCCTCCTGCATCTTCTTGCCGAAGAACTTGAAGTAGATGCCCAGGAGGGCCATGAGCACGACGGCGAGGACGAGCGCCTGCGCGGAGGCGGCCCCTACGTCGAAGCGCGAGGTGAGGAAGTCGTACACGCGGACCGCCACCACGTCGGTGCCGGAACCTCCGCCGGTGAGCAGGTAGATGTCGTCGAACTTGTTGAACGTCATGATGAAGCGCAGGACGGACAGCAGGGCGATGACCGGCATCAGCTGCGGCAGCAGGATGTGCCGGAAGCGCTGGGAGAGGGTGGCTCCGTCGACCTCCGCGGCCTCCTCCAGGCCGGCCGGTACCGCCTGGAGGCGGGCGAGCATGAAGAGGAAGGCGAACGGGAAGTAGCGCCAGGTCTCGAAGGCGATGACGGTGAGCAGCGCCAGCGGGATGTGGAAGTGGACGCCCAGGGCGCCGACCTCGTAGGACCGGGTGGAGAGGAAGGCGATGGGGTCGTCCCACCCGAAGAGCTTGCGGCCCCACTCGTTCACGATGCCGTACTGCGGGCTGAGCGCGACCTCCCAGACGAAGGAGACCGCGACGACGGGTGCGACGTACGGCAGCAGCATGGCGGCGCGCAGCACGCCCCGTCCGCGGAAGGGTTTCCGCAGGGCGAGGGCCGCGATCAGTCCGAGGGCGACGGAGCCGGCGGTGGCGCCGACGGTGTAGAGGAGAGTGGTGCCGAGGCTGCTCCAGAAGCCTGGTGAGCCGAAGACCTGGGAGAAGTTGTCCAGGGTCCAGCGGCCGAAGAGGCCGTTCTCCTGGATGTTCACCAGCTTGGCGTTCTGGAAGGCGAGCAGGACGGTCCACAGGATCGGCAGGATCACCACGACCAGGACCACGAGGAAGGTGGGGGTCACGAAGGCGAGCCCTGCGCGGTTCTCCCGCCTGCTCGAACTCTGCGGTGGGACGCGGCGCTTCTTCGCGCCGCTCGTGATTGTGCTCATGGGACGGTTACCTCGTGGGGGAGCGGCGTGGAGCTACTGGAGGGACTTCTGGAGGGCGGTCACTTCGTCGTCGGCCTCCTTCGCGGCCTGGTCGGGCGAGATCTGGCCGCTGGTCATCGCGCCGATGGCCTTCGCTACGGGGAGCTCGCCGTTCGTGGCACCGACGAGGGTGCCCTGCCCTTGGGTGAGGCCCCACCGCTGCATGCCGCCGACGCCCTTGACGAGCTGGTCCAGCAGGGCCGGGGGATAGGCCTTCTGCATGGATTCGCGGTGGTCGACGCCCATGACGCTGGCGCGCCAGTCCTGCTCGAAGGAGCCGGGCTTCTGTGCCGTACCGGTGCGGACGGGGAGCTTGCCCTCCGGGGCCATGCCGAACCAGTCGGCGTACCCCTTGCCCATCATGTACTCGATGAACTTCTGGGAGGCTCCCGTCTCGGCGGTCCTGGTGACCGCCCATGACGTGATCTCGCCGAACTGCGCGGGTTCCTTGCCGTCGGGGCCCTTCAGCGCGGTGACGACACCGGTGTTGCGGGCGAGGAACTTGGGGTCCTTCTTGCACTCCGGGCAGCTGGGCAGCGCGTCCGAGCGCAGGCCCGCCAGTTCGTCGAGCAGGAAGGACGACCAGACCATCATCGACGACTTGCCGGCGAAGTAGGTGGCGCGGGTGGTGTCCACGCTCTGGGTGCCGGGAGCCCCGTGCTCGCGTGCGAGGGTGTTGTACGCCTTGAAGGCGGTGCGGCACGCGGGGGAGTCGAGGGCGGGCTTGCCGGCCTCATCGACCAGCTGGCAGCCGTTCGCCAGGGCGAGGTCCTCGAAGCTCTGCTGGGTGAAGACGTCCGAGGGGTCGGTGGCCAGCGAGATGCCGTCCCGGCCGCCCTTGTCGAGCGTGGCGGCGGCCTTCAGGGCGCTCCGGTAGTCGTCCGGTGCGTCGAGTCCGGCCTTGGCGAACAGGTCCTTGCGGTAGACGAGGATCTGGAGCCAGGCGTCGGAGGGGACCCCGAGCCGGGTGTCCCCGTCGGAGGTGAGCGCGAGCGCGTTGCTGTTGAACGTGTCCGGCTTCAGGTCCTTCACGATGCGGTTCGCGACCTTGGTGTTCAGCAGGCCGTTGCCGTACATCTGCCAGACCTGGCCCATCGGGACCGCTCCGATGACGTCCGGGAGCTTGCCGGCCGCCGCCGCGGACATGATCAGCTGCGGCAGCTGCGCCTCGTCCACCCCGACGAGGTCGACCTTGACGCCGCTCTCCTTCTCGAAGCGGCTGATGACCTTTCTGGTCGCGGCCATCCGCGGCGGCAGGTTCTCCTGCGACCACACCGTGATCCTGTTGTCGGGCCGCTCCGCGCCCGAGCTGCCGGAGCAGCCCGCCAGCAGGCCCCCGACCAGGGTCGCGGCGAGCCCGAACAGGGTCACCCTCGACCGTCGGGTCTTCATCACCATGCTCTGTCCTCACGCCACTTACGCACTTACCTCACGCATCTCAGCATCACTTTTGCTTCTTGACAAGACATAACTCTGAGATATCTTCGACGGAAGTCAGCGAGCAACACCCCTCCCAGCACTACCGGAGCCCCCCGTGGAACGCGTCGTCCAGTTCACCGGCCCCCGTCAGGTCGAAGTCGCCGAGCACGAGAGCGCCCCGCTGCCCGCCGGGCATCTGCGGGTCCGCACCCGCTACTCCGGCATTTCCGCAGGAACGGAACTCACCGCCTACCGAGGGACAAATCCGTACCTCACGCGCACCTGGGATGCCGAGGCCCGGATCTTCCGCGACGGGGCGGCCGGCATCGAGTACCCGGTGGCCGGCTGGGGCTACTCCGAGGTCGGCGAGGTCACCGAGGTGTCCCCGGAGCTCGTCGGCACGCCCGGCATGCCGATCGTGGGCGACCTGGTCTGGGGCATCTGGGGCCACCGCAGCGAGGGCATCGTCCCGGCCGGGCGCATGGTCGGCCACACCCTGCCCGCAGGTCTCGAACCGCTCGCGGGGGCCTTCGCCCGGGTCGGCGCCATCGCGTACAACGCGATCCTGGCCGCCGACATCCACCTGGGCGAGGACGTCGCCGTCTTCGGCCAGGGCGTCATCGGCCTGCTCACCACCCGCCTCGCCCAGCTCAACGGCGCCCGGGTCACCGCGGTCGACGCGCTCGACGGCCGGCTCGCGACGGCCCGTGAGTACGGTGCCCGGCACACCCTCAACGCCCGCACCGACAGCGTCGCCGAACGCATCCGGGCGGCCACCGCGGGGGCCGGCGCCGATGTCGCCATCGAGATCAGCGGGGTCTACCCGGCCCTGCACGAGGCCGTCCGCTCGGTCACCGTCGGCGGCCGGGTCGTGGCGTCCGGCTTCTACCAGGGCGACGGCGCGGGGCTGCGTCTCGGCGACGAGTTCCACCACAACCGGGTGCAGCTGATCTGCTCCCAGATCGGCGGGGTGCCCCCGCAGCTGGCGGGACGCTGGACCGTCGAGCGGCTCCAGCAGACCTTCCTGTCGCTGGTCGCCGAGGGCCAGGTCGATGTGAAGTCCCTGGTCAGCCATGTCGTCCCGGTGGCGGAGGCCGCCGACGCGTATGTGCTGCTCGACGAGACGCCCGCCGACGCCCTCCAGGTCGTCCTGGAGTTCTGAGCCCGGCGTCACCGGCCCGACAGGCCCCGGCTCCGGCAGCCCGGCGCAGCCGCCGGCCCCCGACACACCCATCAGAATCCCCCGAGCGCCCTCCGTCGGCGCCGAAAGGCATCCCATGCTGAAAACCGCCTGCCAGGAACAGCTCCTCCCCGGGGACACGCTCCAGGAGAAGTGGGCCTTCGCCCAGGACGCCGGCTACGACGCCGTGGAGCTGCGGTCCAAGGGTGACTTCCACTTCCGCGACCGTCTGCCGGAGCTCAAGCAGGCCCTCGCGGACGGCGTGGTCATGCCGACCGTCTGCGTCGAGATGCTGCACTTCTTCGCCGCGTTCGACGACGACCTGCGCCGCGACGCCCTGGAGCAGATGAAGTCGCAGCTCTCCGTCGCCGCCGAGATCGGTGCGCTCGGCGTGCAGACCCCGGCGTCGTACGGGATGTTCTCGCGCCGGCTCCCTCCCTTCGAGCCGCCGCGCACCGAGGAGCAGGACCGCGAGGTGCTGCTGGCCGGTCTCTCCGAGCTGGGCGAGCACGCCCGCCGGGAGGGCGTCACCCTCTACCTGGAGCCGCTCAACCGCTACGAGGACCACATGGTCAACCGGCTGGACCAGGCCGTCGACCTGATCCGCACGGTGGGCCTGGACTCCGTCCGCATCGGCATCGACAGCTACCACATGAACATCGAGGAGGCCGACCCCTCGGCCTCGATCCTGGCGGCCGCCCCCTACATCGGCCACACCCAGGTCAGCGACTCCAACCGGTTCCAGCCGGGCGCCGGTCACCTCGACTGGCCGGCCTGGATCGGCGCGCTGCACAGCATCGGCTACGACGGCTACCTCGCCGCCGAGTGCCGGCTGACCGGCGACCCGCTCGCGGCCGTACGGTCCATCCCGGCGTTCCTCCGGAGGTCCGGCGCGTGACCTCGCTCCTCGAAACCCCCGTGCCCGCCGACGCCGACGACCTGACCCTTCGGCACGGCGCGGCACGGGTACTCCTCACCAACTGGACGGGCTCCTCCACCATCCCGTCCCACGGCCTGTACCCGCACCAGTGGAGCTGGGACTCGGCCTTCATCGCGATCGGCCTGCGCCACCTGTCGGTGCGCCGGGCCCAGCGCGAACTGGAGAGCCTGATGGGTGCCCAGTGGGCCGACGGGCGCGTCCCCCACATCGTGTTCAGCCCCGAGGTACCCCTCGACGCCTACTTCCCCAGCCCCGACTTCTGGCGCTCCTCCACCGACGGCGCCCCCGCCGGAGCCCCGGCCGGCACCGAGACCTCCGGCATCGTGCAGCCCCCGGTACACGCGCTCGCCGCCTGGCTCGTCCACCAGGCCGACCCGGAGACCTCGCGCCGCCGCGGCTTCCTGCCCCGGGTGTACGACCGGCTGGTGGCCTGGCACGACTACCTCACGGACCGCCGCGACCTCGGAGGCGGCGGGCTGGCGGCCATGGTGCACCCGTGGGAACCCGGTATGGACAACAGCCCCTCCTGGGACGGCCCGTTGCGGCGCGTCGAGCCGGCCGCGCCCGGTTCCTACCGGCGCGCCGACCTCGACCACGGGCAGGCCGCGGAACGCCCCACCGACCTGGACTACGGCCGGTACGTCCGGCTCGCCGCCGACTACCGGGACAGCGGCTACGCGGACGTGCGAGGCACCCACGCCTTCGCCGTCGAGGACCCGTGCGTCAACGCGCTCCTGATCGTCTCGGAACACGCCCTGGCCCGGATCGCCGCCGAGACCGGCGCGGACCCCGCACCCCACGCGGCGCGGGCGGCCCGCCTGACCACCGCCCTGGTGGAGCGGCTCTGGTCGCCCGCCGATGGCATGTTCCTCTCCCGCGACCTGGTCGGCGGCGAGCTGATCGCCGAGCGCAGCGTCGCCGGGCTCGTCCCGCTCATCGTCCCCGGCCTCCCGCAGGACATCATTGATGCGCTCCTGCACACGGCGCGGGGCAGTGCCTTCCTGCTCGGCGAGGTCCCCATGGCACCGTCGTACGACCTGACCGGGCACGCCTTCGACCCGTCGCGCTACTGGCGCGGTCCCGCCTGGTTCAACACCAACTGGCTGCTGGAGCGGGGGCTGCGCCAGTACGGACAGGTCCGTGCGGCGGCGGCGCTGCGGGCGGCCATGCTCGACGCGGCGGGCGCCAGTTCCTTCGCCGAGTACGTGGACCCGTTCACGGCAGAGGCCCGCGGCACCCGCGCCTTCGGCTGGACCGCGGCCCTCACTCTCGACCTGCTGGCGGAAGAGGCGGACGACGGCAGCACTGACGCGTCGATCGGAGTACGCACGTGAGCGGGGCAGCGGACACCACCCTGGTCCACGCGGGCACCTTCGCCGTCCTCGGGGCCGACGGCGGTGTGGGAGGCCGTCGCGGCACCTCACCCGACGGACTGTTCCACCGCGACGCACGGCATCTGAGCCGGTGGACGCTGACCGTCGACGGTGCGGCGCCGGAGGTACTGGTGCCGTCGGCCGGCGAGGCGTCCGCCCTGTGCGTCCTCACGCCGCCGGGCACCCGGGACGAGCCGGCCGCGTACACCGTCTTCCGTGAACAGGCCGTCTCCGCAGGTGTACTGACGGAGTGTCTGCGACTGGTCAACAACCGTCCGGTGCCGGTCAACGCGGTCCTCTCGCTCACCGCGGACGCCGACTTCGCGGACCAGTTCGAGCTGCGGTCCGACAAGCGCCGGTACGAGAAGGACGGCGCCAAGCGCACGGCGAGCGTCCACGCCGGGGGAGTCACCTTCACGTACGAGCGCGGCGCATGGCTGTCGCGTACGGCGGTCCGCTCCTCCCCGGCCCCGGCAGCCGTCCGGCCGGCCGGGGCGCCGAGCACCGCCCACCGGCTGGACTGGCATCTGCAGCTGCCCGCCCACGGCGCGGCCGAACTCCTGCTCACCGTCGAGGCGTTCGCCCATGGCGCGCCCGATCCGGCCCCGGTCGGCACCCCGGCCGAGGCCGTCGCGGAGCACGCGGCGGACACGGCGGCCTTCACGGCCGCCCCGTTGCCCCTTCCTCCCGGCGCACCCGAAGGGCTGGCCGACGCGTGCGCCCGCGGACTGAGCGACCTGGCGGCGCTGCGGGTTCCGGCCACCGGCCCGGACGGCGAACACGTCCAGGTGCCCGCAGCGGGAATCCCCTGGTTCCTCACACTCTTCGGGCGGGACTCCCTCTTCACCTCCCTCTTCGCGCTGCCCTACCGGCCGGAACTGGCGGAGGGCACCCTGCGCGCCCTCGCGGCGACCCAGGGCACGGAGTACGACGCGGGCCGCGGGGAACAGCCGGGGCGCATCGTCCACGAGATCCGGCACGGCGAACTGGCCCACTTCCGCCAGGTCCCGTACGGCCGTTACTACGGCTCGGTCGACGCCACCCCGCTCTTCCTGGTGCTCCTGGACAGCTATACGGAGACCACCGGCGACCGCACGCTCGCGACCCGCCTGGAGGACCAGGCGCGGGCCGCCGTGTCCTGGATGTTCCGCGACGGCGGCCTCGACGGGAGCGGCTATCTGGTCTACTCGCCCGACCCGCAGGGCCTGGTGAACCAGAACTGGAAGGACTCCGAAGGCGCGATCTGCTTCCTCGACGGTTCCCAGGCCGAGGGCCCGATCGCCGTCGCGGAGGCCCAGGGGTACGCCTACGACGCGCTGGTGCGTACCGCACGCCTTGCCCGCTCGGTGTGGGACGACGCCGCGTACGCCGACCGCCTCGACAGCGCTGCCGCCGGTCTGCGGGACAGGTTCCTGCGGGACTTCTGGATGTCCGGCCCCGACTTCCCGGCGCTGGCCCTGGACGGCCGTGGCCGGCAGGTCGACTCGCTGGCCTCGGACGCGGGGCACCTGCTGTGGTCCGGCATCCTGGACGCGGCGCACGCACAGCGTGTGGGCCGGCGCCTGCTGGAGCCGGACTTCTTCTCGGGCTGGGCGATCCGTACGCTGGCGTCCGGCCAGCCCGGTTACCACCCGCTCTCGTACCACCGGGGCACCGCCTGGCCGCACGACAACGCGGTCATCCTGCTCGGGCTGGCACGGTGCGGTCTGAAGGAGGAGACGCGCAAGGTCGCCCTCGGCCTGCTGGAGGCATCTGCTCACCACGGCCACCGGCTGCCCGAGGTCATGGCGGGCTACGCACGCTCCCAGCACTCCCGACCGGTGCCGTATCCCCACTCCTGCTCACCGCAGGCCTGGGCGGCGGCGACACCCCTGGCCGTGCTCACGGCGCTGCGGGAAGACCAGCCCTCGGCGTCGACGACGTAACGCGGAACCGAATGGCCGCGGACTCGCGTAAAAGCCGGCTCCAGGCACTTCGGTGCCCGCCGGTGAGTGAGTTCCGCGGAGCGGAGCCGACGCGCCGGTCGGAGAACCGCTTCCGAGGCCCGGCTGACCCGAGCGGCCACCCCAGGCCGCTCGGGTCAGCCTCCCACGCGGTCAAACACCTCCCGCCATGCCGCTCGGCCCACGCGGTGAGCCCCGCCAGGTATTCGGACATCCGCCGCGCCACCCCGGTCGCCTCCCACGTCCGCCTTCGGTGGCACCGTCGACCGCGTGAGCCCGCGCGCACGTGTACGCGCTGCGGAGCCCTTACTTCCGTACGGAGCATTGACGCTGTCTGCTCAAGTGGCTACGTTCCCACATGGCATCGATCCCATGTTGTGAACGCGCCGGAGGCATCGCCGGTCGCGCGCCGGGGACCGGGCCGGACCGCCTACCCCGGGAGACAACGTGCCGCCACCCAACCCCGCCGTCTCAGGCCGTACCGGTAGTCCACATACGCGCCACTCGGCGGCGCACCCCGCCCGCCGGGCCGTCATCGCCGCAGGAGCCGGAGCCCTGGGCGCGCTGGCCGTGACAGGCTGTGCCACAGCCTCCGGCAAGGGGCGGGGGCTGCGCGTCGCCTACCCGTTCTGGGGCGCCGACGACATCGTGCACCGTCAGATGAAGGACACCGCCGCCGCGTACGAGAAGGCTGTGCCGGGGCGGCGGGTGGAACTCGTGCCCATCCCCGACCAGCAGGGCAACTTCGCCACCAAGATCGAGCTGATGCAGCGGTCCGCGCCGAGCGCACCGGACGTGGTCTTCCAGGACACCGTGATGACCAACGCCGACGTGCAGGCGGGCTACCTCCAGCCGCTCGACCGTCACCTCGGCCGCTGGCAGGACTGGGAGCAGTTCGACGCCACGGCACGGTCCGCCACCCGCGCCGACGACGGCCGCGTCTACGGTGTCCTCACCGGCACCGACGTCCGCGCCGTCTTCTACGACAGGCGGGTGTTCGCCAAGGCCGGTCTGCCCACCGCCTGGACACCGCGGAGCTGGGCCGATCTGCTGCACGCCGCCCGCACCATCCGTCGTCGCGTGCCCGGAGTGGTGCCCCTCAACCTCTACGCCACCAAGGCCCTCGGCGAGGCCACCACCACCCAGGGCCTGCTGATGCTCCTGTACGGGACGCGCGACGGCTTCTACGATGCCCGCGCCCGCACCTGGACCGGCGACACCCCGGGACTGCGAGAGACCCTCGCCTTCGTCGACACCGTATTCCGGGAAGGGCTCGGCCCCACCCCGCAGATGTCGTTCAACCCGACCGTGCGGGACAAGATCGTCTCGGAGATGCTGCCCGCCGGGCAGGTGGGTATCGCACTCGGCGAAGGCTCCTGGACACCGAAGACCTGGATCAAAGGCGGTTCCGCGCCCTGGCCGGGCTGGGCCGAGCACATCGGGGTCGTCGCCATGCCCACCCGGACCGGTCCGCGCCCGGGAGACAGCGGCCGGGTGAGCCTGTCGGGCGGCTGGATGCTCTCGATAGGTGGCCACAGCTCCGTACCCGACGAGGCGTTCCGCTTCATCACCCTGGCCACCGGCCGCCGCCGAGCTCTCCAGTACGCCATCGAGAACGCCCAGATCCCGGTCCGCCGGGACGTTCTGAGCGACCGCGCGTACCTCGACTCCCTGCCCACCAACGCACTCTTCGCCGACCTGCTCAAGGCGACGAGTTTCCGCCCGACCCAGGCCGCGTACCTGATGGTCTCCAGCCGGGCCCAGATCGCCATGGAGGACGTGATGACCGGGCATGCCACCCCGGCCGAGGCCGCCCGCGCGTACGCCTCGGGGCTGCGCGACGACCTCGGCGACGGGCAGGTGAAGGACCGTGACTGAGGCGATCTACGCCCCGCCGGCCGCCGAGCGGGCAGCGCGCGGACCGGTCCGCGCCCCCGCCGCGCCCCCACCGCGCCGAGCCCGACGCGACCTGCGCCGCTCGCTCCCGCTCGTGCCCGCGCTCGCCCTGCTCGCGGTGTTCTTCGTCGGGCCCGTCCTGTGGTGCGTGTACGCCGCGTTCACCGACACGGCGCTGACCGGCAGCGCGGCCCGTGACCCGCACTTCGTCGGGCTGCGCAACTTCACCCGCCTGCTCGGTGACCACCAGTTCGGCTCGTCGGTCCTGCTCACCCTGGTCTTCGCCCTGGCCTCCGGGGTCCTCGGCCAGAACGGGCTCGGACTCTCGCTCGCCCTGCTCATGCGGGGCCGCGCCCAGTGGCTGCGGACCACACTCGGGGTGCTGCTGGTCGGCGCCTGGGTACTGCCGGAGATCGTCGCCGGATTCACCCTGTACGCGTTCTTCTCCGACGGCGGCACCCTGGACAGCGTCCTGACGTCCCTGCACCTGCCCGCCCCCGACTGGCTCGTCAGCCACGCCATGCTGACCGTGGTCCTCGCCAATGTGTGGCGCGGCACCGCGTTCTCCTGGATGGTCTACACCGCCGCGCTGGACGAGATACCCCCGGAGATCGAGGACGCCGCCGCGACCGACGGCGCGAGCGGCGCCGCCCGCCTGTGGTGGGTGACGCTGCCGATGATCCGCCGCTCGGTCTTCACCAACCTCATGGTGGTGACCCTGCAGACGCTGGCGGTGTTCACACTGATCTTCGTCCTGACCGGCGGCGGCCCCAGCGGCGCCAGCGAGACGATCCCGCTGTACATGTACCAGCAGGCATTCAAGTTCTTCCAGCTCGGGCAGGGAACCGCGATCGCGCTCGTCCTCCTGGCCATCGGTGGCGTCTTCTCCTTCCTGTACCTGCGCCTCCTGAAGCCGGAGTTGAACCAGTGACCTCCCCCGCGACCCCGACCACGCCGTCCCCGCTCTCGCTGACCCGGCTCAGCCTGCCGCGCCGCTCCGCGTCCACCACCGTCGTGTACGTCGTACTGCTGGGCGTCGCCGTGTGCTTCGCCGCCCCGTTCGTCTGGCTGCTCGTCGCCTCCGTCGACGCGAAGGCGACGGCAAGCGCCGCGGTTCCCGACCTGACCCTCGGCAACTTCTCCGCGGTGCTGAACTGGAGCACCAGCATCCGACCCATCCTCAACAGCCTCGTACTGTGCGGTGGCGCGGCGCTGGTGAACATGGTCGTCTCGGTGTTCGCCGCCTATCCGCTCTCCCGCTACCGGCTGCGCTTTCGCCGCCCGTTCCTCTACGGCGTCCTGTTCGCCACCGGCCTCCCGGTCACCGCGATCATGGTTCCCGTCTACGAACTCTTCGTCCGGATCGAGCTGGTGGACTCCCTGTGGGGCACCATGCTGTTCCTCGCCACGGCCACGCTGCCGTTCTCGCTCTGGCTGACCAAGGGGTTCATGGACGGCGTGCCGGTCTCCCTGGAGGAGGCGGCCTGGGTGGACGGAGCCTCTGGTCTCCAGTCACTGCGCCATGTGGTGCTGCCGCTGATGGCACCGGGCATGGCGGTCGTCGCGGTCTTCACGTTCATCGGTGCGTGGGGGAACTTCTTCATTCCCTTCGTTCTGCTCCAGTCACCGGAGCGCGAGCCGGCGGCCGTCAGCCTGTTCACCTTCTTCGGCCAGTACGGGACGGTCGCCTACGGCCAGTTGGCCGCCTACTCCATCCTCTATTCGCTGCCCGCGATGCTCCTGTACGTCCTGGCCTCGCGCAAGCTCGGCGGCGGCTTCGGGCTCGGCGGCGGGCTCAAGGGGTGAGGCACGCCCTTCGGACGACCGGACGGATCCAACCGGTCCACCGCTCATGACGAATGCAGAAGGAGCAGACCGTATGAACAGCTCATCCCTGTCGGACATCAGGGCTGTGCCGACGGAGCGCCGCCGACGGGTCCGGCCGCTGCTCGCGGCATCCCTGGGTCTCGGCCTCCTGCTGTCACCCGCCACCCTCGCCCCCACGGCCGCCGCCGCGCCGGCGCCCACGCCACCGAAGGACCCGGCCGCCCTCGTCGATGTGTTCACCGGCACCGCGCCCAGCTCGCCGGCCCTGGAGAAGGCCATGGGCGAGAACTTCTCCCGGGGCAACACCCATCCGGCGGCCACCGCCCCGTTCGGCATGATCCAGTGGGGTCCGGACACGGTGAAGCCGGCGCCCGGCCAGTACGCTGCCGACGACGACCGGCTCAAGGGGTTCAGCCTCACGCACCTGTCCGGCGGCGGCTGCACCGCGTTCGGTGACGTCCCCGTGCAGCCCGTCCCCGGGGACATCGGCCGGTCGCCGGCCGGGCACCCCGACGACTACGTCGCCACCTTCGACCACGCCGACGAGGACGCGTCACCCGGGAGTTACCACGTCCGGACCGACAACGGGGTCGACACACGCCTCGCCGCCGGGACACGCGCCGCGGCGGGGCGCTTCACCTTCCCCGGCGGACACGACGGCAAGGGCACCGTCCTCCTGAACACATCCGGCAGCGCCAACGGAACAGCCGGTGTCACGGCCCGAGTCGACGGCGACCGCGCCGTGACCGGCACGGTGAGCAGCGGCGGCATCTGCAGCGCGAAGGCGCCCTACGGCCTGTCGTTCCGGATCGAGTTCGACCGCCCGTTCACCGCTCACGGAACCTGGCAGGGCGACCAGGTACACCGGGCGGCCGGCGCCCTGGCCGGAGAGGAAGGCAAGGGCAACGGCGTCTACCTGACCTTCGACACCGCCCGGCAGCGCGCCGTGAACGCCCGCGTAGCGATCTCCTACACGGGAGCCCCCGGCGCCGCCGCCAACCTCGCCGGTACCCGGCACCTCACCACGGTCGAGGACCTGGCCGCCGCGACCCACGACGCCTGGAACCGCGAATTGCGGCGCGTCCAGGTCGCCGGTGGTTCCCAGGAGCGCACCCGCGTCTTCTACACCGCGCTGTACCACTGCCTCCTCGAACCCCGCACGCTCAGCGACACCGACGGCCGTTACCGCGGCTTCGACCAGAAGATCCACCGGGTGCGTCCCGGCCACACCTGGTACGGGAACTTCTCCGGCTGGGACGTGTACCGCACCGAGACACCCCTGCTGGCCTTCCTCGACCCGGGCCGCGCCTCCGACATGGCGCAGTCCATGGTCGACGCCGCCGACCAGTCCGGCCGGCTCCCACGCTGGACGCTCCTGAACAACCAGACCAACGGCATGGTCGGCGACCCCGCCCCCGTGATGCTCGCGAGTGCGTGGGCCTTCGGCGCCCGCGACTTCGACCTCGACGGCGCTCTGGAATACGCGGTCAAGGCCGCCACACGGATGGGCCCCGAGCGCCCCGACGGCTACGTGGAACGTCAGGCGGTCTCCCAGTGGCGGGCGAACGGGTACCTGCGCAACGGCGACTCCCCGCTCGGATCCTCGGCCGCGACCAGCCTCGAATACGCCGTGGACGACTTCGCCGTCGCCCGGCTCGCGGCGGCGAACGGCGACACGGCCCGGCGCCGCGCCTTCTTGCGTACCGCGCACAACTGGCAGAACCTCGTCGACGGCGCCGACGGCACGCTGGGGCCACGCCTCGCCGACGGCACTCTGCAGAACTCCGCCAACCCGGCCTCCCTGTCCGGGTTCCAGGAGGGCAGCGCGGCGCAGTACCAGTGGATGACCGGCCCCGACCTCGCCGCGCTCGCCGCGGGCATGGGCGGTAACCGGCAGGCCACGGCCCGGCTCGACGGCCACTTCACCGAAGTCGACGCCGGATCCAACACGCCCCACGCCTGGATCGGCAACGAGATCACCTTCGGCGCGCCCTGGGCCTACCACGCATTCGGCGCGCCCAACCACACCAACGACGTGGTGCCGCGCATGCTCGACCGGTTCACCACCGGTCCGGCCGGCCTGCCCGGCAACGACGACCTCGGCGCTCTCTCGGCCTGGTATGTGTGGGCGAGCCTCGGTCTGTATCCGGAGGCACCGGGAACGGCCCAGCTCGCCCTCTCCACACCCGCGTTCCCCTCGATCACGGTCGACCGGGGGAGTGCCGGAACACTCCGGATCGGAGCGCCGCGCGAACGGGAGGACCAGGTCTACGTCGCGGATGTGCGGCTGGGCGGTCGGGTGCACGCGGCGAATTGGGTCTCGGCGGACTCCCTGCGCGGAACCGCCCGCGTCGACTACCGCCTCACGAGCAACCGGTCGAGCGACTGGGGCACGGCCGAGGGCGACCTGTACCCGTCGTACGCGGAGGGGCGCGCGCCGGCCGTCGCCTCCGCCGCACCCGTCACGACAGCACCCGGGACCTCGGCGGCGACCCGGCTGGAGTTCCACCGGATCGGCGGGCACCCCGGCCCCGTGCACTGGCGGCTGCGCCCGCCCACGGGGGTGACCGTGGATCGTTCCGACGGCGTCACCACCACCGATGGTCACGCGTCCGTACGTGTGCGGGTCCCCGCGTCCACGCCGCCCGGTTCGCTCGCCATCCCGGTCGACTCGACCACCGCGGACGGTACACGGCTTCCGTCCGCCGCGATCCGGGTGTCGGTCCTGCCGCGCGGGATCACGTCGGTGCTGCCGTGGGCGGACGAGGCGGGCACATCGACCGCGACCCGGCCCGTGGGCGACTTCAATGGCTACGGCGGAAGCTTCGTCGCCGGAGAACTGGCCAAGGAGGGCCTCGCCCCGGGGCAGGACGTCACCGTGGACGGCATCGGCTACCGCTGGCCCGACGCCGTGCCCGGCACCCCGGACAACATCAACGCGCACGGCCAGACCGTCACCGTCCACGCGGCGCCCGGACAGAGCCGCCTCGGCCTGCTCGGCGCGGGCAACGAGGGCGCGTCCACCGGCGACGTCACCGTCCGCTACACCGACGGCACGACCCGGCGCGCGTCCGTGACCCTGGGGGACTGGCACCTCGACGGAGCCACCGCGCCGCCCCCGGGCAACACGGCCGCCGCGACCATGCCGGTGCGGCAGATGGCGGGCGGCACCCCGGAGAAGATGACGGTGTACATCTGGGCGACGTCGATCCCCGTCGACCCCGATCGCACGGTGGCGTCCGTCACGCTGCCCGAGCGGACGACGGGAGGCCAGATGCACGTCTTCGCGGTCGGAACGGGCGCGGCGAAGAACTGAGCCCCGAGGCTGGTTGACGCCCTGGGGGCCCTGCGGCATCGTTCTCATGTGGGATCGATCCCACATGAGAACGATGCCGCCCGGCCGGGCAGGCAGGAAGGGCCAGCCGTCGTGCGCCTCACCCGCATCACCGACCACGTCCACCGGTTCGAGGACACCTGCCACGTCTACGTATTGCGCCACGAACACGAGGCGGTCCTGATCGACTTCGGGTCGGGCGCGGTCCTCGACCACCTCCACGAGCTCGGCGTGGAGCGCGTCACCGACATCCTCGTCACTCACCACCACCGCGACCAGGTGCAGGGGCTGGCCCGGGCCGTCGCCGCCGGCATCCGGATCTGGGTGCCGCCGGTGGAGCGTGACCTCATCGAGTCCGTCGACGAGCACTGGCGCACCCGTCCCCTCGACAACGACTACGACGTGCGGCAGGACCGGTTCTCGCTGCTGGAACAGGTGCCCGTCACCGGCGCGGTCGCCGAGTACCGCACCGTCCGTCACGGCGCCTTCGACGTGCACACCGTGCCGCTTCCCGGCCACACCGTGGGATCCGTCGGGTACCTCGTGGACCTGGACGGCCGGAGGCTCGCCTTCACGGGGGACCTCGTCCACGGGGAGGGGCGGCTGTGGTCGCTCGCGGCCACGCAATGGGCGTACACCGGCTTCCACCCCAACGCGGGCATGGAGGGAGCGGCCGCCACCGTGCTCTCCTGCATGCAACTCCTGGACCAGGCGCCGGACACACTGCTCCCCTCGCACGGCGAGCCCGTCACCGACCCGGCCGCCTCCGTGAACCGTCTCCGTACGTACGTCCAGGACCTGATCGACATGCGGCGCGCCACCCCCTGGCTGCCGGAGCCCCTGCTCCACAGTCCCTGGAAGGCGGTCACCCCGCACCTGCTGCGCAATACGACCAGCATGGCCAACTCCTACGCCCTGCTCTCCGAACACGGAACCGCGCTGCTCATCGACTTCGGCTTCGATCTGACCACCGGACTGCCCGGCGGCCACGACCGCTCCTCGCGCCGCCCCCTGCTCGCCTCCATCGAGGCGCTGCGCCGCGACCACGGCATCGACCGCGTGGAGGTGGCGCTGCCCACCCATTACCACGATGACCACGTGGCCGGGTTCAACCTGCTGCGCGAGGTGCACGGCACCGAGATCTGGTCCCCGGCGCACATCGCCCCCGTCCTCTCGGCGCCGCTCCGCTGGGACCTGCCGTGCCTGTGGTACGACCCCATCCCCGTCGACCGGGTGCTGGCCGACGCCACCCCGGTGCGCTGGCGCGAGTACGAGATCGGGGTGCACGAGCTGCCCGGCCACACGCTCTACGCGGCGGCGTACTCCTTCACCGTCGACGGCCGACGCGTCATCGCGACCGGTGACCAGCAGAACACCGCCTGGAGCCCGGACGGGGGCACGCCCGAACTCCTCAACTACCAGTACCGCAACCGGTTCCGCATCGACGACTTCGTGCGCAGCGCGGAGCTGTACCGCACGCTGCGCCCCGAGCTGATGATCAGCGGCCACTGGTCCCCGTACGAGGTCACCGACGGCTATCTCGACATGCTTCTGGGGCAGGGCGAGAAGCTGGCCCGCCTGCACCGGGAGATATTGCCGCGCGAGGTCGACTTCGACGCCGAGGGGTTCGGCGCGCGCATCGCCCCGTACCGCAGCGCCGTGGCGCCCGGCGGCGTCGTTCCGCTGCGCGTCGAGGTCCGCAACCCGTTCCCGGCACCCGAACGCGCCGTTCTGCGGACGGTGCTGCCGGCCGGCTGGTCGGCCGAACCACCAGTCACGGAGGTCACGTTGCGCACCGGTGAGGTGCGCGAGATCGACGTCGTCGTGCGCATACCCGAGCACTGCCCGCCGGCCGAGCGAGTCCGGCTCGCCGTCGACCTGACCGTGGGGCCCATGAAGTTCGGACAACAGGCGGAAGCCCTGGTGAGCGTGCGATGACCCACCGCACGCGGCACGGGCCGACGCCGGTCGGCACCGTATCGACCCGGGCCCGGCCGGCAGGGACAACACCCACACGAGGAGCGACGTGACGACCATGGACACGCAGGCTGTAAGGGCGCACCACGACGAGCAGGGGATACATGCCACCGGCCCGGGGTGGCGGATGACCGTCGCCCCGGACGGGCTGACCGCCCTCCTGCACGGCCCTGGGGACACCGCCCGCCCCGTACTCCTGCAACTGCACGCGGCGCTGGACCGCACCGACCGCAGCGACGAGACGACCGCAGTCCACCCGCCGCGTCTGGAGTTCGAGGAGGGACCGGCGGGCTCCCCGCACCCTGTCGTCACCGTCGCACGCCGCAGCACCGCGTGGCCGGCCGCCCGCACCCGCGTCGTCTGCGGCCCGCGCGGCCCCGAGTTCACCTGGACCGTCGAGGGGAGCGGCGCCCTGCGAGCGTCCCGGCTGTTCGCGGTGCGGGCGGCACTCGGAGGGCGCGGCGGCGGTCTGCGCCCCAGCGGCCACGACTGGGCGACTCTGTTCACCCCCAACCCCGGCCCGCCGCGCAGGCTCACCCGGAGCGCGCGGGAGAGTGCCACCATCGCCGTCTGCGGGGACGCGCGGCCCGGCCGCGGGCACTGGTTCTTCACACCCGCGCCGCTGGCCTTCGCGCTCACCGGCACCCGGATGGCCGACGACGTCGAACCGGAGCGGGCCGACACCCCCGACGGCTGGTGCCAGCTGGGCGTCGGCGCGCCCGTCGACGCGCTCACCTTCACCCGCTTCACGTACGAACCCTCCGACGGCGGCTTCCACCTCGCACTCGACCACGAGGGGCACACCCGCGTCGCGGGCACCTACAGCACACCCGCCGTCCTCGTCTCGCCCGGGCACGGCGACCCGTACGAGGCGCTGCGCGCGCACCACGACTGGCTGACGGAGCGCGGCTGGTCGGCCCGCCCGGCGACGCCTCCCGGAGAACGGCCCGCCTGGTGGTCCGAGCCCATGTTCTGCGGCTGGGGCGCCCAGATGGCGCGCAGCCGCGACACCGGCCGGCCCGCACCCCTGCTGAGCACGCGCACCGAGTACGACACCCACCTCGCCCACCTGGAAGGGCACGGGCTGACTCCCGGCACCGTCGTGGTGGACGACAAGTGGCAGGAGGCGTACGCGCGATGGCAGCCGGATGAGCAGCGCTGGCCGGACCTGCGCGCCTGGATCGACGAGCGGCACGCGCGGGGGCAGCGGGTACTGCTGTGGTGGCGGGCCTGGGCCCACGAGGGGGTTCCGGACGCGTGGTGCGTGCGGAACGCCGACGGCGCGCCCGTCGCGCTCGATCCCGAGCACCCGGACGCCCGGAGCCACCTGGCCGAGAGCGTCCGGCACATGCTGGGGCCCGAGGGCCTCGACGCCGACGGACTGAAGATCGACTTCACGGCGGACACCCCGACGGGCGAAAGCCTGCGGCGCCGCGGTGACAGCTGGGGCATCGCCCTGCTGCACCACTACCTCGGCGTCATGTACCGCGCGGCGAAATCGGCCAAGCCGGACGCCCTCGTGATCACCCACACCCCGCACCCGGCCTTCGCCGACGTCACCGACATGATCCGGCTCAACGACATGCTGCGGCTCGACGACCCCGACCCGTTCGCCCCCATCGTCCCGCAGATGCGGCAGCGGGCCGCCGTCGCCTCCGCCGGCTGCCCGGATCTGCCCGTCGACACCGACGACTGGTGCGCCCCGGACCTGGAGCAGTGGCGGGCCTACACCGCCATGAAGGACGAGCTCGGCGTCCCGGCGCTCTACGTGACGACGAAAATGGACCGTACCGGCGAACCGCTGGAAGAGGTCGACTACGCTGCGTTGCGGCAGCTGTGGGCCCGCTGGCGCACAGCAGCACACGGTCACGCGGCGAGGGAAGGGTCCGACTGATGGCGAGCGGCACTACGGGACGCGGGGGCCAGGCAGGCGGCAGACGGGTCCGCGCCACACTGCGCGACGTCGCCGACGCGGCCGGCACCTCGCACTCCACCGCCTCCCGGGCCCTCGGCGGGCACGGTTATGTCGCCGACCACATCCGCGAGCGGGTGCGCCAGGCCGCCGAGCAGCTCGGATACGTCCCCGACGTCAGCGCCCGCACCCTCAAGGGCCGCTCCAGCGAGCGGGTCGGACTCCTCGTCTCCGACCTGCGCAACCAGTTCTACGCCGAACTCGCCGCGGGCGTCGAGCACGCCCTGTCCGCCGCCGGCCTCCAGATGGTCCTCGTCGACGACCACGGCGAGGAACAGCGCGCACTCGCCGGGGCGCGCGCCTTCATCGCCATGCGGGCCGACGGGGTCCTGCTCGCTCCGGTCGGGCGGGTGGCCACGGAAACCCTGGTCGCGCACGGTGTGCCCGTGGCCGAGGTCGACCGCCGGTCCGGGGTGCGCGGCTGCGACGCCGTGACGATCGACAGCGAGCGCGGCGCCCGCCTGGCCGTGGAACACCTTCTCGCACTCGGCCACCGCAGGATCGGCCTCGTCGTGGACGAGATCCGCTGGGACACCGGCCGGGGCCGCCTCAAGGGCTATCGCGGCGCGATGCGGGCGGCCGGGCTCGCGGTGGCGCGCAGATATGTGCTGGACCTGAGCCAGACCGCCGGACCACCCGAGGAGGAGGTCGCCCGCTTCCTCGCCGGCAACGACGACATGACCGCCGTCTTCGCCGCCAACAACGTGATGGCCGAGCTGGTCTGGCAGGAATTCGCCCGTCGGGGCACCGCGGTGCCCCGGGAGGTCTCCGTGGTCGCCTTCGACGACCTCGGCTGGATGCGGATGGTGGCCCCCGGCCTGACCGCTGTGCGCCAGCCCGTCTTCCGCATGGGGAGCGAGGCCGCACAAGCGCTCCTCGCCCGGATGGCCCGGGGCGGCGGCGGGCGCAGCGAACATGTGCTCCTGGAGCCCGAGTTGATCGTACGAGGCTCCACCGCGTCCCCCAGGGGCTGACCGCCGCACGCCCGAGCGCCGCCCGCCGGGCGCGCGGGACGGCCGTTCGGCGCGTCCGGCAGGCTGCTCCCGCCCCCGATCCCCGAAGTCGTCACCGTTGAGCGGGGATCCGGCACGCCCGTCCGGGAAATCGCCTCAGCCGGCCCAGCTGAACCGTTGACGCTCGTCCCTGATGTGGCTACGTTCTCATGTGGGAACGATGCCATATCGGGGAATCCGGGGCGAGAGCCGCAGTGCCCGGCCCCGCGACCTCCGCGAGCGTCGATCCCCGCAGCCGGCCCGCCGCTCGAAGGAGAGACCATGGCGGCTCCACCACCACAGCCCCGCTCCCGGGCGATCCGCAGAGCCACGGGACTTGTCGCGACCCTCG
Source organism: Streptomyces sp. NPDC097595 (assembly GCF_044761525.1). Lineage (NCBI taxonomy): Bacteria > Bacillati > Actinomycetota > Actinomycetes > Kitasatosporales > Streptomycetaceae > Streptomyces > Streptomyces sp. NPDC097595. The sequence continues at coordinate 63,091 of NZ_JBIWCN010000026.1, forward strand.
CCCTGCTTCCCGCGCTGACCGGATGCGGCGGAGTCACCTTCGCCGACTCCCGCTCCGATACGTTCACCACCATGGGCTTCGGCCTCGGCGACGCCCTCGCCGCGGACCGCCTCGGCACCGCGCGCGCTGCCCTGAAGGCGAAGGGGCTGAACGTCAAGGTCAACGAAGGCGCCTTTGACGAACAGCAGTTCCTCTCCGCCGTCGCCGCCGGAGATCCGCCGGACGTGGTGGACATGGACCGCACCCTCATCGGCGGCTACGCGGCGCGGGGCGCGCTGCTGCCGCTCACCGACTGCCTCGGGCGCGAGCACATCGACACCGGCGACTACTACCCGAACGCGATCGCCGAGGGATCACTCGACGGCGTCGTCTACGCCCTCCCCGACTCCTACGACAGCCGCCTGCTGCTGACGAACGACAAGGTGCTCCACCAGGCGGGGGCCGACGCAGCCCAGGTGGACACCGGGGACTGGAAGGCGCTGAAGGAGCTCGCCGGTTCCGTGGCCCGGCGCGACGGCGGCAAGCTGACCCGGATCGGCTTCGACCCGAAGATCCCCGAATTCTTCCCGCTGTGGGCGAAGGCCAACGGCGCGGACCTGATCAGCGCCGACGGCCGTACCGCCGAACTCGACGACCCCAAGGCGGTCCAGGCACTCGCGTACGCCGTGAGCCTGATCGACGCCCAGGGCGGCTGGAGCCGTTTCAAGTCGCTGCGCGACTCCTTCGACCAGTTCGGGGCCAAGAACCAGTTCGCGAAGGACCAGGTCGGTTCGTACCCGATGGAGGACTGGTATGTGAACGTTCTCGCCGGCGCGTCGCCGCATGTCGATCTCGCGGCCGGCGTCTTCAAGGACCGCGAAGGCAAGACCCTCAACTGGGCCTCCGGGCTCGGCTGGGCCATCCCCAAAGGCGCCAAGCACCCCGAGGCCGCCTGCACGTTCATCAAGAACATGACCTCCACGTCGTCGTGGGTGCACGCGGCGCGGGCGAAGGCGAAGGACGTACGCGAGTCCGGGGCGCCCTACACGGGTGACGTGACCGCCAACATCGAGGCCGACCGGATCATCGAGCACGACGTCTGGAAGCCCACGGGGCGCACCGCCTTCGACCGGGCGACCCACATCGTGTTCGGCCTCGCACGCAAGGGCTTCGCCGTTCCCTCCAACGCGGCGGGCACGGAGTTCAAGACGGCCTGGCAGAACGCCGTCAACCGGGTCCTGTCCGGGGAACAGACTCCGCGCCAGGCGCTCGACCGGGCGCAGCGCGAGGCGCAGAGCGCCCTCGACCTCGCCAACGAGGGAAGGAGGTGACCGGCATGGCGCGTCCCGTGATGACGACCCCGGCACAGCACACACCGCGAAGCGTCTGGCGGCGTCGCGAGACCTGGGCCGCGTACGGCTTCATCTCGCCCTGGATCATCGGCTTCCTCGGCTTCACGGCCGGCCCGATGATCGCGAGCCTTGTCCTGTCGTTCACCGACTACGACGGCATCGGCTCCTCCCACAACGTCGGACTCGCCAACTACCGGCAGCTGTTCCAGGACCCGGCCGTCACCAAGTCCCTGCTGAACACCTTGGTATTCGCGGCGCTCCGGGTGCCGCTGTCGATGGCGTTCGCCCTGCTCCTGGCGATGCTCCTGCTCAAGGCCGGCCGCACCTCCGGAATCTTTCGCACGCTGTTCTACCTGCCGGTGATGACCCCGTCCGTCGCCGTCGGCATCCTCTTCCTGCTGCTGTTCAACGGCAACGTCGGCCTGATCAACCACGTTCTCGGCCTCGTCGGCATCCAGGGCCCGGCATGGACCACCGACGGCTCCTGGGTCAAGCCGGGACTCGTCCTGACCAGCCTGTGGTCGGTCGGCTCCACCGTGATCATCTATCTCGCGGCGCTCAAGGGCGTCCCGAAGGACCTCTACGAGGCATCGGAGCTGGACGGCGCGGGACGGGCGAGGCGCTTCTGGCACGTCACCCTGCCGCAGATATCCGGCACCCTCTTCTTCACTCTCATCGTCAACACGATCGCCGCGCTGCAGACCTTCACCGAGGCGTACACGGCCTTCTTCGGCAGCTCCAACTCGCAGACGTACAACAACGACGCCGCCCTCTTCTACGTCGTGTACCTCTTCCAGCAGGCATTCCAGTACATGCACATGGGGTATGCCTCGGCCCTCGCCTGGCTGCTGTTCCTCGTGATCCTCCTCGTCACGATCGTGCAGGCCAAGGTCAGCAAGCGGTTCGTCTACTACGAGGGGGACCAGCGATGACGCAGCTGACCACCCGGCCGATGCCCACCGAGCCGCCCGCCTCACCGTCGCCCGCGAACCGGACCGCACCCCGGCGCAGGGAGACGGAACGACCCACGCGCAAGGCCCTGCGGACCGCGAGTCTCCTGGTAGCGGCCGGCATCTTCCTCTATCCGTTCCTGTGGCTGATCAGCGCCTCGCTCAAGCCCTCGACGGACGTCTTCGACAACGCGCTGATCCCCCACGTGTGGCAGCTGGACAACTACGCCGAGATCTGGCGTGCCGTCCCGCTGCTCCAGTGGGTCGGCAACAGCATCGCCGTCACCCTCGCGGCGGCCGTCACGGTCACCGTCTCCAGCGCCCTCGTCGCGTTCGGCTTCGCCTACTTCCGGTTCCCCGGCCGTGACGCGCTGTTCGCCCTCGTCGTCGGCACGATGATGCTGCCCGCCGTGGTCACCATGGTCCCGCAGTACCTGATCTGGAACTGGCTGCACCTGGCCAGCAGCCAGGTCCCGCTCTGGGCGCCGAACCTGTTCGGCAGCGCCTTCTACATCTTCCTGCTGCGCCAGTTCTTCCTCGGCCTGCCCCGTGAGCTGTTCGAGGCCGCGCGCATCGACGGGGCGTCCTACTGGACGATGTTCTGGCGCATCGCGACTCCGCTGTGCCGGCCCGCCCTCATCGTCACCTTCGTCTTCGAGGTGCAGGCGTCCTGGACGGACCTCGTCAGGCCGCTCATCTACCTGCGCGACCCGCAGCTCTATACCGTTCCGCGCGGGCTCAAGGCCGTGCTGGACCAGTTCGGCGCGGGCGGCGAGATGCGCTGGGACATCGTCTGCGCGGCGAGCGTCGTGGTGACGGTCCCGATGATCATCGCCTTCTTCGTCTGCCAGCGGCATTTCACCGAGGGCATCGCCACCACCGGAAACAAGGGCTGACCTGTCCATGATCCTGTACGACGACCAGGGCCCGGGCGACCGCGCCGTGCTCGCCCTCGACATCGGCGGAACGAAACTCGCAGCGGGCGTGGTCTCCCACGACGGCACCGCGCGCTCGTTCGTGACCTGCCCGACGCGGACCGAGGAGGGCCCCGAGGCCGCCCTGGACCGGCTGTTCACGCTGGGCCGGGACGCGCTGACCGCTGCCGGGATCGCCCCGGAGAGGGCAGCCGAACAGCTCGCCGGCTGTGGCGTCGGCTGCGGCGGCCCGCTCGATTCGGAGGCGGGCATCCTGGTCGCGCCGCCGCACCTGCCGGGCTGGCTGGACATCCCCATCACCCAACTCGCCTACGAGCAATACGGACTGCTGTCCGTCCTCGACAACGACGGCACCGCGGGCGCGGCGGGGGAGTGGCGCTTCGGAGCCGGACGCGGCACCCGCCACCTCGTCTACCTCACCGTCTCGACCGGAATCGGCGGCGGCGTCATCCTCGACGGCCGCACCTACCGGGGTGCCACCGGCAACGGCGGCGAACCCGGCCACGTCACCGTCCGCTCCGACGGCCGCCCCTGTCGCGGGTGCGGCCGCACCGGCTGCCTGGAGGCGTACGCCTCGGGTACGTCCATCGCCGAGCGGGCCCGCGAGGCCCTCGCCGCCGGGCACCAGCGGAGTGTTCTCGCCGCACTGCCCCATCCCGGGCCGACGGCCGCCGACGTCTCGGCCGCCGCACGCGACGGCGACCTCCTCGCCACGGCGCTGTGGGACGAGACCACCGACCTGCTGGCCGAGGGCCTGGCCTCCATCATCAACCTCTACGAACCCGAGCTCGTCGTCCTCGGTGGCGGTGTCACCCGCTCCGGAGACCAGCTGCTGTCTCCGGTACGCGAGAAGACGCGCCGCCTCGCCATGAGACCCGCGGCGAACGCCCGCATCGTGCCCGCCCGAGCCGGTGACCGGGCCGGAGTCCTCGGCGCCGCCGCCATCGCCCTCGAACGCCTCGTCGACGACCCCGCCCCCCTGCCGGTCGCCTGACCGCCCGGCCCCCACCGCACTCAGGAGCCCCATGCCCGCCCCACTCACCGGCCGCGTCCCCGCCTCGCTGCAACTCGACGACCACCTCGCCGCCGCCCGCCGTCTGGAGGAGCTGTTGCCCGCCCTGCACACGGTCGGCGATCTCCTCATCGGTGTGTTCCGGCGGGGCGGCCGCCTCTACACCTTCGGCAACGGCGGCAGCGCCGCCGACGCCCAGCACCTCGCGGGCGAGTTCATCGGCCGCTACCTGCGCGAGCGCCGCGCCCTGCCCGCCGTATCCCTCGTCACCGACCCGTCCGTGGTGTCCTGCATCGGCAACGACTACGCGTACGAGGAGGTCTTCGCCCGCCAGGTCGAGGCCCTCGCCACCGCCGACGACATGGTGGTCGGCTTCACCACATCCGGCCGCTCGGCCAACGTGATCCGAGGGCTGGAGGAAGCCCGCAAGCGGGGCGCCGTAACGGTCCTGTTCGCGGGCGGCGAGCAGGGCGGCAGGCCGGCCGCCGCCCACGCCGACCACGTGCTGATCGCACCGGCCACCGCCACCGCCCGCATCCAGGAGATGCACCTCACGCTGCTGCACCTGCTCAGTGAACACGTCGACGCCTGGGCCGCGGGCGTCGCACCGGCACCCCTTCCCGACGCGCGGCAGGAGAACCACGTATGAGCACCGCCAACCCGACCCCGCCGGTGTCGCCCGCCACGGGTGAGCGCACCCTCCACCTCGTCGGCAACGCCCACATCGACCCCGTATGGCTGTGGCGCTGGCCCGAGGGACTCCAGGAGATCCGCGCCACGTTCCGGTCCGCGGTCGACCGCATGGAGGAGTACCCCGACTTCGTGTTCACCTGCGACTCCGTCATGTACCTGGAGTGGATCGAGCGGCACGACCCGAAGCTGTTCGAGGAGATCCGCAAGCGGGTCGCCGAGGGCCGCTGGCAGATCGTCGGCGGCTGGTGGATCGAACCGGACTGCAACATCCCCTCCGGCGAGTCGTTCGTCCGCCAAGCCCTCTACGGGCAGCGCTACCTGATCGAGAAGTTCGGGGCGGCGGCCACCGTCGGCTGCAACCTCGACCCGTTCGGCCACAACGCGACCATCCCGCAACTGCTGCGGGGAGCCGGAATGGACGGCTACGTGTTCCTGCGCCCGGGTCCGCACGAGCAGGTACTGCCCGGCCAGTTCTTCCACTGGGAGGCCCCGGACGGCTCCCGCGTCATCGCCTACCGGCTGCCCAACGAGTACTGCACCCCGGGCAAGGACATCGGCAACCACATAGACAAGTCCCTCGCGATGATGCCGCCGGACGAACCCGAGCTGATGGTGTTCTACGGCGTCGGCAACCACGGCGGCGGCCCCACCAAGGCGAACCTGGACTCCATCGCCCGCCTCGACGCCCTCGGCGGCCTGCCCCGCATGGAGCAGAGCCACCCCGAGAAGTTCCTCGCCCGGGTCCGCGACCGCGACGACATCCCCGTGCACACGGGCGAGCTCCAGCACCACGGGCCGGGCTGCTACTCCGCGCACTCCGGTGTCAAAGCGTGGAACCGGCGCGCCGAGAACGACCTCCAGCGCGCCGAGAAATGGGCTGCGGTCGCCGCCGCGGTAGGCGAAGAGACGTACCCTGCCGCCCAGTTGACGGAGGCGTGGAAGCTGGTCCTGTTCAACCAGTTCCACGACATCCTGGCCGGCACCTCGATCCGCTCCGCCTACGAGGACGCCCGCGACGACTACGGACGCGCCCGCTCGATCGCCGCCGAGGTGTTCAACGGCGCCGTGCAGGCGATCGCCCGCCGCGTCGACATCCCGCTGCGCGAGGAAACGGTCCCCCTCGTCGTGTTCAACCCCCACCCGTGGACCCTGGAGTCGGACGTCGAGTTCGAGTACGCGCAGGCCACCGCCGTACGGCTGACCGATGAGAACGGCGCCCCGGTGCCGGTCCAGCTCACCCGCTCCGAATCCACCATGCAGGGCAGCCGCGGCCGCCTCGCCTTCCGTGCCGAGGTGCCGCCCCTCGGACTGCGCGTCTACCACCTGCTGCCCGGCGCCGACCGGAGCGGCGAGAGCCCGGTGCGTGCCACCGGCACGACGCTGGAGAACGAGCACCTGCGCCTGACGGTCGACCCGGCCACCGGCTGGCTCTCCTCCCTCCGCGACAAGGCCACCGGCGCCGAACTGATCCCCGAACGCCCCGGCGCGCACGCCGTCGTCATCGACGATGCCAGCGACACCTGGGGCCACCGGGTCCGCGCCTACGACCGCGCGATCGGCTCCTTCACTCCACGCCGCGTCCGCCTGGTCGAATCCGGGCCGGTCCGCGCCGTGCTGCGCGTCGAGTCGGTGTACGGCGCTTCCACCATGGCCGAGGAGATCGTGCTGTCCGCGGGCGCCCGGCAGGTCGAGGTACGCACCATGGTCGACTGGCACGAGCGCCTCAAGCTGCTCAAACTGCGGTTCCCGACCGCCCTCACCGACGTCACCGCAACCCACGAGATCCCGTACGGCCACCTGGAACGCACCCCCGACGGCACCGAGGAGCCCACGCAGGCGTGGGTGGACGTCACCGGCGCCCTGCCCGGCGGCGCCCGCGCCGGACTCGCCGTCCTCAACGACAGCAAGCACGGCCACGACGTCCTCGGCGGTGAGATCGGCATGACCGCCCTGCGCAGCCCCGTCTACGCCTGGCACGAGCCCAGGATCCTCGACGAGGACGGCGTCTACGACTACCTGGACCAGGGCCGCCAGGAGTTCCGATACGTACTGCTCCCGCACGGCGCCGACTGGCGTACCGCCGACCCCGTCCGCCGCGCCGCCGAACTCAACCAGCCCCCGTTCGCCCTCCTGGAGACCTTCCACGACGGCCCGATCGCCCAGCGCACGAGCTGGGCCGACGACGGCGCGGGCGGCGTCGTGGTCAGCGTCGTCAAGGGCGGCGAGGACGGCGACTTCGTCGTCCGCGGGTACGAGGCACAGGGCCGGCCCGCCACGGTGCGCATCGCCCTGCCCATGCTGGGCGAACAGCGTTACGTGGAAGCCGAGTTCGGGGCCCACGAGATCAAGACGTTCCGGGTACCCAGCGACCCCGCGTCGCCGGTCGTCGAGACCGACCTGCTCGAACGGCCCCTCACCGCACCCGACGGCGCCTCATCCGGACCCGCGGACCGGCGAGGCCGGGCCGACAGCTGACAGAAGCGCCCGATCCGACGAAGCGAGTGCCGGACAGGCGCTCCGTACTCCTGAAAGGCCGGAACACGCATGACCGCGCACCGCGCTGCCACGGACGGGAAACCCGTCGTGCTGCGGACCCGGGCCCAAGGCGGCCTGGCCGAGCTGCCCTGCGTCGTCATGCTGCTGACGGACGAAGGACCTCCGTTGCCGGTGCCCGCCGACGACATCCTCCGGGACGGCTCGGGCGCCCTCCGCCTGCGCGGCGAGGCCCACGGCTTCGCCGCGCGGCTGCGCCTCACTCCGCGCGACGACGCGCCGGCGTACGACGCCACCCTCACGGTGGACCGCGTCGCGGACCGTGCCGTCGCCGCCGGACTCCGCGTCGAACTCCGGCTCGGCGCGGGCGACGATCCGGGCTGGCTCGTCCCCGGCGCCTTCTACGGCGAGAACCGGCGCGCCGACTGCACCCGCCCCTACCCCCGCTACCACCCCGACCCGGCCGAGTGCGCCGCCGACACCACCGGCCTGACCGCGCCGGCCTGGTCGCTACGCGCCGACCGGTGCGCCACGCCCGCCGTGTTCGCCCGCGACGCCGAGGGCGGCGCCGCGCTGGCCACCGCCGAGTACGGTCCGCTCGGCGAGCAGGGCGTGGGCTTCGCCGACGACGGCGGCCGCCCCGTGCTGCGCCTGCACTTCCCCTACCGGGAGGAGCCCGTCTCCTACTACGGCTCCGGCACTCCGCGCCCGGCCGACACCCCGGCCCACCTCTGGCAGCCCCGGGAACGGCGCACCCTGCGCTTCACCGTCCACCTGCACGACACCGACCCGCACGCCTACGCCCCCGTACTGCGTACTCTGCACCAGGCCACCCCCGTCCCCCCGGAGCCGGCCGCGTGGACCGGCGTCGAAGAAGCCGCCCGGCTCTCCGCGGAAGGACTGCACCGCTGGCACTTCCGCCCCGACCCGCCCGTCCTCCTGGAAACCGCGGCCTTCGACCGGGAAGCCCTCGGCGAACGCGGCGACCGGCCCGCCATGCACGTGTCCTGGGTGAGCGGCACCCCGTACGCCCACGCCCTGCTGCTGCACGCCCGCCGCATCGGCGACCAGGCGATGACGCGCGACGCGGCCGCCGTCATCGACCACATCTGCGCGAACCTCACCCCGGGCGGCACGTTCTGGGGCCAGTGGAGCGCGAGCGGCGGCTGGTCCGCCGGATGGACCGGCGACCGGCGCCGCGTGCACGCCCGCACCCTCGGCGACGCCACCCTCTTCACGCTGCGCGCCCTCACCGCCGAGCGCGCCCACGGTGCGGACCACCCCACGTGGGAGCGGGCCGTACGCTCCAACCTGGCCGCCGCCCTCGCCGGGCAGGACCCCGCCACCGGACGCCTCGCCGCCGCCCACGACACCGAAACCGGCAAGCCGCTCGACCACGAGGGCGCCGCCGGGCTCGCCTGGATCGCCGCACTGGTCGAGGCCGCCGAGATGTTCGCCGAGCCCGAGTACCTCGACGCGGCGCGACGAGCCGGAGAGGCCTTCGCCGACGACGTGCGCTCCGAGTTCCTGTGCGGCGCGCCCGAGGACGTGTCCCTCGCGCCGACCTCCGAGGACGGCTACAACGCGGTCATCGCGTACACGCTGCTCCACGAAGCGGGCGCCCAGGACGGCAGGTGGCTCGGCCTGGCCCGCCGCGCCGCCGACTGGACCCTCACCTTCCGTTACACCTACGACGTCACGTTCGCGGAACACAGCTTGCTGGGCCGCTACGGCTTCCGCACCCGGGGTGGCGACCAGGCGTCCCCGTCCAACCAGCACCTGCACGCCTTCGGCCTGATCTGCCTGCCCGAGTGGGTACGGCTGGCCCGGCACCTCGAAGACCCCTACTACCTGCGCTCGGCCCGAGAGAACCTCGACTGCTTCCGGCAGTTCGTGGCCCGCGCCGACGGCGACTTCAACGCCTACCGGGGCATGGTCAGCGAACGCTTCTACCAGACCGAGTGCTTCCAGGCGAAGGGCATGCTGCTCACGCTCTCCCACGCCTGGTCCGCGGGCGTGCTCCTGTACGCCTGCGAGCGGGCCCGCGAACTCCCCGAATTCCAGGAGGACCTGTGACAGGCGCAGCCCCTCACGACGGCACCGCGGACACCCTGCTCTTCCCGGAAGGGTTCCGCTGGGGCACCTCGACCTCCGCCTACCAGGTGGAGGGCGCCGTGGGCGCCGACGGCCGGGGCGAGTCCATATGGGACCGCTTCTGCCGGGTGCCCGGTGCCATCGAGAGCGGGGACACCGGCGACGTGTCCGTCGACCAGTACCGGCGGCGCTCCGAGGACGTGGCCCTCATGGCCGCCCTCGGGACCAACGCGCACCGGTTCTCCCTCGCCTGGCCCCGCATCCAGCCCGACGGCACGGGCCGCGCCGAACAGCGGGGCCTGGACCACTACGACCGGTTCGTGGACGACCTGCTCGCCCACGGCATCGACCCGCTCATCACCCTCTACCACTGGGACCTGCCGCAGGCTCTTCAGGAGCGAGGCGGCTGGCGCGACCGCGACACCGCCCACCGGTTCGCCGAGTTCACCGCCGTGTGCCAGAACCGCCTCGGCGACCGCGTCCACGACTGGGTCACCGTCAACGAACCCTGGATCGTGGGCCTGCTCGGTCATCAACTCGGCCTGCACGCACCGGGAGAGAAGGATCTCAAGGCATCCGTGACCGCCATGCACCACCTGCTGCTGGCCCACGGACTCGCGGCGCGCGTACTGCACGACGGAGACCCACACGCACGTACCGGCATCGCCCACAGCCTCTTCCCGCACACGCCAGACGACCCGGAAAGCGCCGCCGACCGCGCCGCCGCACACGCCTCCGACGGCTACGTGAACCGCTGGTTCCTCGACCCGGTACACGGCCGCGGCTACCCCGACGACATGCGCGCCCACTGGGAACATGCCGTGGGGGAACTGGACTTCATCCAGGATCACGACCCGGACACCATCGCCACCGCGAGCGACTTCATCGGCGTCAACTACTACACCAGGCGCATCGTCTCGGCCCGCCCCGGCGACGGCCCCTGGCCCTGGAAGGTCGAATCCGGCCGCGCCCACGTGGACCGCACCGACCTGGGCTGGGAGATCGTCCCCGACGACCTGACCGCACTGCTGCTGCGCCTGCACCGCGCGTACCCGGGCGTCCCCCTCCTGATCACCGAGAACGGCGCCGTGTACAACCACGAGCCCGATCCCGACGGCGCCGTCCACGACGCACCCCGCACTGCGTTCCTGCACGCCCACCTCAAGGCCGTGCACCGTGCCCTCGCCCAGGGCGCTCCGGTCGAGGGCTACTATCACTGGTCGCTCCTGGACAACTTCGAGTGGGCGATGGGATACCGGCCGCGCTTCGGCCTCGTCCACGTCGACCGGACCACCCAGCGCCGCACCGTCAAGGACAGCGGTCACTGGTACGCCCGCGCCGCCCGCACGGGCGGCATCCCGCGATGACCCGACCGCACCGGCCGCAGGCCGCACGTACCCGTCGCCGGACCCGCACCGGAGGCCCCGCATGAGCTCACGATCACCGCTCCTCGCCGGCGTCGACGTCGGCACCACCCACATCAAGGCGCTGATCAGCGACACCGAGGGCACCGTCCTCGCCCGCGCCGTACGCCGCACACCCGTAGCCCCCGGGCACCGGCATCCGGCCGACGACGTGCTGGCCGCCGCCCTGGGCGCCCTGACCGACTGCGCCGACGCCACCGGACGGCCTCCCGACGCGATCGGCGTGACCGGCATGGCCGAGACGGGCGCACCCCTCGACCGCGACGGCCGGCCCCTCGGCGCCCTGCGCGCATGGTCCGACCCCGAGCCCGCCCCGTACGCGCACAGCCTCGGCGCACGGCTCGGTTCCGAAGCCCTGCACCGCGCCACCGGCATCCTGCCGAGCGGGAAGGTGCCCCTGGCGAAGTGGTGCGCACTGGCCGCCCAGGAGACGCTGACAGCCGCCCGGATGCGCGCCTGGGCGGGCGCCGCCGACCTGCTGGTCCACGCGCTCACCGGCCGCCTCGGCACCGACGCCACCTTCGCCCAGCGCACCATGGCCTGGGACCCCCACCACAAGAGGTGGATCGAGGAACTGCTCGCCGAGGCAGGACTCACCACGCGGCACATGCCGCTCGTACACCCGCCCGGCGACCCCGTCGGCACCGTCACGCGGGCAGTCGCCCTGCGCCACCGCCTGCGCGCCGGAACGCCCGTCGTCGTCGCCGGACACGATCATCTCGTCGGCGCGTGGGCGGCCGGAGTACACACGGCCGGGCAGGTGGCCGACTCCATGGGCACCGCCGAGGCGGTCCTCACCGTCAGCGCCACCCCACCCGACCAGGCGGCGGCCGCCGAGGAGGGCATGTCCTGGGGAAGGCACGCGGACGGAGAGCACTTCATCGTGCTCGCGGGCATGCGAGGTTCGGGCGCGCTCGTCGAATGGTTCTGCGACCGGTTCCTGACCGGCGCGAGCGGCGGCGACCGGTACGCCGCATTCGAAAGCCTCGCCCGCTCGCTGCCCGCGACACCCACCGGCCTCGTCCTCACCCCGTACCCCGGCGGGCGCACCGCACCGCGGCCCGACCCGCACGCGACGCTCGACCTCAGGGGCCTCGGCCTCGACCACGGCCCCGCCGAAATGGCCCGCGCCGTCCTGGAGGGCACCGCGCACCACGCCCGCTGGATGGCCGACGTCCAGGCCACCGTCTGCGGCGCCGCGCCCGACTCGGTGACCCTGCTCGGCGGCTCGACGCGACTGCGCCCGTGGACCGAACTCAAGGCAGCCGCCAGCCCCTGGCCCACCCGCGTGTGCGCCGAGCCGGAAGCGCCCGCGCTCGGCGCCGCCCACTGGGCAGGCGCCTCCCTCGGGCTCGACCCCGCCGCTGCCACCGCACCCTCGGACCCGATCGTCCCCGACCCGACCACGGCCGAGGCCCACCGGACCTTCCACCACGAACGGTTCCTCGCGGCGGTGGCCCCGACCACACCGCCGTGATCCTGCGGCCGGAAGCGGCCCGCACGAGGCGGCGCCGCCAACGCCGCCGCCGTGATCCCGCGACCCGAGGCCGCCCCCACCACCCACCCGACGCACACCGGAGAGACCCCACCATGACCACCCGCGCCGACCGCCCCGCCCAGCTCGCCGGAGGCTCCGTCGCCCCGCACCGCCTCGCCCGCCCGACCGGCACCTTCGCGATGGTCGCCGCCGACCAACGCGACTCGCTGCGCACGATGATGGCCGAACGCGCCCAGGTGCCCGGCGGCCGTATCCCCGACGACGACCTCACCGAGTTCAAGCTCGCCGTCGCCCGCACACTCGGCCCGCACGCCTCCGCGCTCCTCATCGACCGCCACTACGGCTACCGCAGGCTCATCGAGGAGCAGGTCCTCCCGGCGAACTGCGCCCCGATCCTCGCCGTGGACGCCCTCGACCAGGAGCCCGGGCAGCCCGTCGAGGGAACCTCCCTGGACCCGCACGTCGACCCCGCGACCGCCGCCGCCGAAGGCACCCGCGGCCTGAAGCTCCTCGTCATCTGGCGCCGCGACGACCGACGCGACGAACGCGTCGCCCTCGCCGCCCGATTCGTGGACCTGTGCCGCACGGCCGGACTGGCCTCCGTGCTGGAACCCGTCGCCCGGCCCACCCCCGCCGAAGAGGCCGCGGGTACCTTCCGGCTCAACGACGCCATCGTGGAGGCCGCCCGCGAACTCGCGCCGCTGCTGCCCTCCCTCTACAAGGGCCAGGTGCCCGACGGAGGTACCGGCACCCTCGCCCGGCTCACCGCCGAGTGCGAGCGTATCGACTCCGTCGTCGACGTCCCCTGGGTCGTCCTGTCCCAGGGCGTCGCCCCCACCGACTTCCCCACCGCCGTCGAGGCGGCCTGCCGCGCCGGAGCCTCGGGATTCCTCGCCGGACGCGCCCTGTGGACCGACGCGCTGACCGGCGACCGCGACGCCGCCCTGCGCGGCCCCAGCACCGACCGGCTGCGCAGGCTCGGTGAGATCGTGGACGCCCACGGCCGTCCCTGGTGGCAGGCGCCCGCCGCCCGTACGGCGGTGACCGCGTGAGCCACCGCCCCCGCGTGTGCGTCCTGCACACCGTCGCCTCCCTGCCCGCCGTGTTCGCCCCCCTGCTCGCCGAAGTCGCGCCCGGCGTCGACCCCTACCACGTCGTCGACGAGAGCCTCCTGGCCGACACGATCGCCCACGGCCGGCTGCCCCGCACCACGGCCCGGCTCGCCGCGTACGTCACCCACGCCGAAGCGGTCGGCGCCGACGCGGTGCTCGTGACCTGCTCCTCCCTCGGGCCCGCCGCCGAGGAGGTCCGCGCGCTCACCGCGCTGCCCGTGCTGCGCGTCGACGAGCCGATGGCCGACGCGGCCGTCCGCACCGGAAGCCGCGTCGGCGTCCTCGCCACGCTCGATTCGACCCTCGCGCCCACGGCCGAGCTCGTCACTCGCAAGGCGGCTGCGGCCGGAATCCCGGTCACACTCGACACCACCGTCTGTCCCGGCGCGTACGCCGCGCGGGCCGCCGGTGACCAGGGGCGCCACGACGCGCTGATCGCCGAGGAAGCACGCCGTCTGGCCGCCGACCACGATGTCCTCGTCCTCGCCCAGGCGTCGATGGCGGCCGCGCTCACCACGCTGCCGGACGACGTGATCGGCGTGCCCGTGCTCACCTCGCCGCGCAGCGGCGTCGCCCGACTCGCCTCCCTGTGCGGGGAGCCCCAGCACCAGGAGACCGGCCGCTCATGACCGTACTCGGCTGCATAGCGGACGACTTCACCGGCGCCACGGACCTCGCGGGCAACCTCGTCGCCTCGGGCCGCCGCACCGTGATCACCATCGGCGCGCCGGAGGGCCCCCTGCCCGAAACGGACGCCGTGGTCGTCGCCCTCAAGACCCGTACCGTGACCGCCGACGATGCCGTACGGGCCGCGCTCGACGCCCACCGCGCGCTGCGGGAGCAGGGGTGCACGCGGTTCTGGTTCAAGTACTGCTCCACGTTCGACTCGACACCGCGCGGCAACATCGGGCCCGTCATCGACGCCCTGCTGGAGGCGACGGGCGCGCCCTGGACGATCGCCTGCCCGGCCTTCCCCGCCAACGGCCGCACGGTCTACCAGGGACACCTCTTCGTCGGAGACCGGCTGCTGAGCGAAAGCGGCATGCGCCACCATCCGCTGACGCCCATGACCGACCCGGACCTGGTGAGGGTGCTCGGCGCGCAGACCCGGCACGCGGTCGGGCTCCTGCCGCACGCGGTCCTGCGCGCCGGAGCCGCCGCGACCCGGGCGCACGTCGAACGGCTCACCGCGGCCGGCGGCGCCCGCATCCTGGTCACCGACGCCGTCGACGACGCGGACCTGGCTGCCGTCGAACAGTGCGCCCGCGAACTGCCCCTGGTCACCGGCGGGTCCGGTCTCGCCCTTGCCCGGCCGCCGGGCGTCCCGCCGGCCGCCGCCACGATCCCCACCGCACCCGGCCCGCTCGCCGTCCTCGCCGGAAGCGTGTCGGAGACGACGATCGCGCAGACCGCCCACGCCCGCGGCCTGCTCCCGCACCGCAAGGTGCCCGTCGCGGATGCCGTGGCCGACCCGGTAGCCACCGCACGCCGCCTGGCAGCCTGGGCCCGGCCCCACCTCGACCGGGGGAGGGGCGTCCTCGTGCACAGCGCCGACCGCCGCGACGACGTGCGCGACGCCCAGGCGGAGTTCGGCGCGGAACGAGTCGCCCGAGCCTTGGAGGAGACCCTCGCCGCCTGCGCGCGCGACCTCACCGCCTGCGGGGTCCGCCGCCTCCTGGTCGCGGGTGGCGAGACGTCCGGCGCCGTCGTCGCGGAACTCGGCATCCGGGCCCTGACCGTCGGCCCCGCCATCGCCCCCGGCATTCCGTGGACGAGCGCCGACCACCGGGGCGGCCCCCTCAACCTGGCCCTGAAATCCGGCAACTTCGGACCCGAAGACCTGTTCACGACGGCGGAGGACCACCTGTGACCGGCCCGCGCACCGACCCCGCGGACGCCCTCGCCGCCGCGGGACGTCACCTCGCCACACTCGGCCTGAGCCCTGGGACCTCGGGCAACCTCAGCCTCCGTACCACCGACGGCATCCTCGCCACCCCGACCGGTTGCCCGCTCGCCGCACTGGAGGCGAGCGCGCTGAGCCTGATGGACAGCGGCGGCCGTGTCCGGACCGGGCCCCCACCGACCAAGGAGGTGCCCCTCCACCTGGCCGTCCACCACCGCATCTCCGGCGCGGCCGCCGTCGTCCACCTGCACTCGACCTACGCCGTAGCCCTCGCCTGCACCGAGCCCGACGATCCGGACGACGCGCTGATCCCCTTCACCCCGTACGCCGTGATGCGCCTCGGCCGCGTGCCCCTGCTGCCCTACGCCCACCCCGGCACGCCCGAACTGGCCGACGGCGTCGGGAATCTGCCCGAGGACACGGCCGCGTTCCTGCTCGCCCAGCACGGGTCCGTCGCCGTCGGCCGGGACCTCGACGAAGCAGTCGGCCGGGCGGTCGAACTCGAAGAGGCATGCCGCCTCCAGTTCGCCCTTCGGCCCGCACCCCGCGTCCGCACCCTGACACCCGCCCAGCGGGCCGGCCTCACCGCCCGGACCCGCCGCAACGCCGAGGACACCGTATGAGCCGGCCCCGGACCACCGAGCAGTGGTGGCGCACCGCTGTCGTCTACCAGATCTACGTGCGCAGCTTCAGCGACAGCGACGGCGACGGCCTCGGCGACCTCCCGGGCATCACCGCCCGGCTGCCGCACATCGCGGACCTGGGGGCCGACGCCGTGTGGATCACCCCGTTCTACCGGTCACCCATGCACGACGGAGGGTACGACGTCGCCGACCACCGCACCGTCGACCCCCGCTTCGGGACCCTTGATGACGCGGACGACCTCATCAGGCGCGCCCACGAGCTGAGCCTGCGCGTGATCATCGACATCGTGCCCAACCACACCTCCGACCGACATGCCTGGTTCCAAGAAGCATTGAGGGCGTCTCCCGGCAGCGCGCCCCGCTCCCGCTATGTCTTCCGCGACGGCAGGGGAGACGGCATGCCACCCACCGACTGGCAGTCCGTCTTCGGCGGCCCCGCCTGGCGCCGGGTCCCGGACGGTCAGTGGTATTTGCACCTGTTCGGCCCCCACCAGCCGGATCTGGACTGGAGCCACCCCGGCGTACGCGCCGACTTCGAGGACATCCTGCGCTTCTGGCTCGACCGGGGCGTCGACGGGTTCCGCTTCGACGTCGCCCACGGCATGGCCAAGGACCTCGCCGCCCCCCTGCGCGACCTCGGTCCCACCCAGGTGCACCACCGCATCGTCGGCGACGGCTGGCAGGGTGACCACCCGTTCTGGGACCGCGACGACGTCCACGCCCTGCTCCGCGCATTCCGCCGGGTCACGGACGCCTACACCCCGCCGCGCGCCACCGTGGCCGAGTCCTGGGCAGCACTCGACCGCCGGGCCCTGTACACCCGCCCCGACGAACTGCACCAGGCGTTCAACTTCGACTTCCTCAACACGCCGTGGCAGGCCGACGCCCTGCGCGCCACGATCGACAGGTCCCTCGCCCTGGCCGCGGGCACCGGCGCGGCCCCCACCTGGGTGCTGTCCAACCACGACGTCGTACGGCACGCCTCCCGGCTCGCCCTGCCCCACGGCGTCGATCCCGACGACTGGCTCCTGACCGACGGCCGCACTCCTCGCATCGACCCCGCCCGAGCCACCCGCCGGGCCCGTGCCGCCGCCCTGCTCCTCCTGGCGCTGCCCGGCGCCGCATACCTCTACCAGGGCGAGGAGCTGGGCCTGCCGGAGGCCGCCGACCTGCCCGCAGACGTCCTGCGGGACCCGGTGCGCGACCGGTCGGCCGGGCGCCGCAAGGGCAGGGACGGCTGCCGCGTCCCACTGCCCTGGTCCACCACAGGCCCTTCGCTCGGCTTCGGCCCGGGCCCCGCGTGGCTACCGCAGCCACCCTCGTACGGACCCCTGAGCGTCGAGGCGCAAGACCGGGACCCGAACAGCACACTGGCGCTGTACCGGCAGGCACTGGCGCTGCGGCGCACGTACCTGCGCACCGGCACAGGCCCCGAAACACCTCTGCGCTGGCAAGACGCAAGTACCCCCGGCACGCTCGACTTCCACGTCGGCAACCTGCGCTGCATCGTGAACCTCTCCGACGAGCCCACCGAGCTCCCGACCAGCCACATACCGCTCCTTCACAGCACCCTCGACGCACCCAAGGAAGAACTGCTCCCGGACGAGGCGGCCTGGCTCACGAACTCGCGTATGTCCGGGACAAAAACGCACTGACGCATCCCGAACCCTGACACCGCCAGGACAGGGAGGAACAGGGATGTCAGCGATTCAGCTCAGGGGCGTCGACATCACTGGCGAGCGCGGCGTCGACTCGATCCGCCTCGCTGTCGTCGAACACCTCCCGCACAAGTACCTGGGTCGCGTGCTGGAAGGCCTGAGCCATGGACATCGAGGCGTCGTCCACATAGTTGAGTGCCGCGGTCAGGGTCCTGGTGCCGTCCGGGGTGCTGTACATCAACGCCGCATGGCCTGCCATTCCTCCATTGTGGGTGATGACCTTGCCACCGTCCGGGCCCACGTCCTGGACGAAGACGCCGAGGCCGTATCCGACCTTGGGGTGCGGCCGGAACATCTCGGCCAGCAGCGGGGCCGGAAGGAGTTTGCCGCCCGTCAATGCGGAGATGAAGGTGTGAAGGTCGTGGGTGGTCGAGATCATGTCTCCGCCGGTGGAGATCCACGAGGGGTTCTGTCGGGTGACATCGACCGTCGTCTCCCCACCTCCGTCTTCCTGGTAGCGGTAGTAGCCGTGCGCGTGCGGCTCCGCGAGACCGGTTCCGGTCTCCGGCAGCGAGGTGTCCCGCAGTCCGAGCGGCCCCAGAACCAGCCGCTCCATCTCGTCGGGGAGCGAGCTGCCGGTGACGTTTTCGATCACCAACCTGACCAGAACGTAGTTGGTGTTGGAATAGCTCCAGTCCGTGCCCGGCTCGAACCGGACCGGCTTGGACAAGGCCAGGCGTACGAGTTCCTCCGGCCGGTAGGTGCGGAAGCGGTTGTCCACCCATTCCCGGCCTGCCGTCGTCGCGGCGATGCCCGGAGCAAACGTTCCGTCATCGTAGTACTCGCCGGTGAAGTTGAAGATCCCGCTGGTGTGCTGCAGGAGCATACGTACGGTGATCTCGTGGTCGATATCCAGTCCGGGAAGGTACTCGGCGGCGGGCGTGTCCAGATCGATCGCTCCCTCGGCCACCAGTCGGAGGGCCGCGGTGGCGGCAAACGTCTTGGTGTTGCTGCCGATCCGGATGTACCCGTCCGTCGGTGGCTTCGCCGTCTCGCTCAGCTCGCGCAGGCCTGCACTGCCCTCCCACGGGCCTCTCTCGTCCTGCACCCGTACGGCCACGCCGGTGAATCCGGCATCGATCATGCCGTCGATGATCTTCTGCAGCTCCGGGCGGTCGTTTTCAGATGGTGTGAAAGGCATGGCTGTGTGCTCCTGTCGGAATATCGGAAGGGTCTTAGCGGGTGGGACCGCGCTGGGGGCAGTCACGGGCACGGTCATCGCCGCAGGGGTCGGCTCTGCTGTGGCGGATTGCTTCGCACCGTGTCGGCGAGCCGTTGGCACCGCCGGGACAGGAGAGCTCTCTGCCTCGCTCTCCTGTCCTCCCCTCCCGCCCCGGCGGGTGACCGTCGCGCTGCCTGCCCGGATGAAGGCATGCGTATGGAAGGCATGGTTCGTTTCTTTCGGTCGAGAAGTGACTTGTGGCCGTGTGCCGAAGCAGGAGCGGCAGACGTGGTGGCGCATACCGCGCAGCGGCTGTCGACACACGGACAGGGTGTGGCGGGATGGCGGTCAGGCCCCGGCCGGGGGAATCCACTCCGCGAGCTGGACCACCACCGCGTTGGGGTCGGTGAGTTGCAGACGCCATTCCCCCCAGGGCTCCATGCGCAGCGGAAGGGTGATCGGTGCGCCTTCGCGTCGCAGACGCTCGTACTCGGCGTGGATTCCGGTCACCGTGTAGGAAACGAGCGCGCGCACCTGCGCGGGCGGATGCTGCCGTGAGGTGTCGGGGCCGGCGCCGCCACGAAGGATGATGTCGGTGGCCGCGTCGTCGCGGGAGAGGTGGGTTGCTCCCTGGGCCACCAGTACCTCACGGAATCCGAGGTGGCCGACGAAGAACCGGGCCGATGCAGCCGGGTCTTCGACGGTCAGTACCACGGTCGAACCGATGATGTTCATGGGCTGGTCCCCTTTCCCCGGATTGGCTGCTCACGCGGTCCAGCTTCACGTCCGGGAAGAGGGGCATCAAGGCCGTATCCTGCAACGATCGTTAAGCCGGCGGTACACGAAACGGAGGTGGACGGCGTGGAACTGCGAGAGATAGAGATATTCCTGGTGCTGGCGGAGGAGCTGCACTTCGGCCGGACGGCCGAGCGGATGCGCGTCACGCCGGCACGGATCAGCCAGACCATCAAGAAGCAGGAACGCGCCATCGGCGCCGAGCTGTTCAAACGGACCAGCCGCAGCGTCCAGCTCACGCCCACCGGAGTGGTCCTTCGGGACGGCCTCGCCGCCGGTTACCAGCAGATCAAGGAAGCGCTGGCCGCCGCGGCGGCCGCCGGTCGGGGCGTCACCGGCGAACTCGACGTGGCGTACTCCGCGGCCTGGTGCGGCACCCTTGTCGTGGCCGCGACCGATGTCTTCCGTGCGCGCCACCCCAACTGCCTCGTCCGTATCCACGAGTCGCCGCTGCTCGATCCAGTCGGCCCCTTGCGCAACGGCACGCACGACATCCAGCTGGTCGAACTGCCCATCGACGAGCCGGACATCGTCAACGGACCGGTCCTCTTCACCGAGCCCCGTGCGCTCGTCGTTCCCCGCAGTCACCCGTTCGCCCAGCGGGACACCGTCTCACTCGAAGATCTCTCGGAAGCCCTCCTGATCACCGTCACGGGTCAGCCCCAGTACTTCCTCGACCACCACTACCCGCACCGCACGCCCAAGGGCCGCCTCATTCCGCGCGGTCCGTCCACGACGGCTTGGCAGGAGGTGCTCGCCCTGGTCGGCGCCGGCAAAGGCGTCTCCCCCACGTGCGCCCGCGCCGCCCAGTACTACTCCCGCCCCGATGTGGTCTACGTACCGTTCAGCGACGCACCACTGGTCGAGTACGGCCTGCTGTGGACGGCGACGAACAGCACCCCGAAAGTGCAGGCCTTCATCGAGGTCCTTCTGGAGACGGCCCGGTCCTCGGCCCCGGCGGGGCTGTAGCTGCCGCGATCGCGGGCCTGACCACGACCCTGACCAGCGTGGAGCCCGCGATCCACCAGGTGGCGGAGGAGGACGTCGACGAAGCGGCCGACCGACCTCGCCTACGACTTCGAGCGCCTGAAGGACTTCATGACCGCCCTGGACCTGACCACGGTGCAGCCCCGGCAACCGGCGCCGCGGCCGCCGCACTGAGCGGCACAAGGGGTGAGGCGGCTCCGTGCCCTGGCAGTGCCGTGTCACGACGGGCACTGCCAGGTGCGTCGCCAGGAGGTGTGAGCCCCTCCGCCTCGAAGGGGAGCGGTCAGCGGATGTAGACCTCGATGCTCGTACTGGACGGCAGGTGGAGGGCGTCACCGGCGAATGACGCGGTGTAGGTGACGTAGCCGCGGACGGTGGCGCGGTCGGTGAGGGCGAAGGTCTCGTCTGCGGCGAGAGTCGTGGGCGGGAGCGTCACCGGCTTGGTGGCGCCGGGGGCCAGCCGGGTGAGGGTGACGGCGGTGCCGGTAGGAAAGGGCAGGTCGGAGGCGAGACGGCCGGTCAGGGAGCGGGCACCGGAGGGGGCCGTGGAGGGTATGTGCAGCACGGTCTCGGTGGCGGCCTTGCCAGGGGTGGTCAGCACCCGCAGGACGACCGGCGCGCCCTGGCGTGTCTCCCGGGTGACGGCGAAGAGGCGCCGGTTGTCCGG
This sequence comes from Streptomyces sp. NPDC097595, assembly GCF_044761525.1. Taxonomy (NCBI): domain Bacteria; kingdom Bacillati; phylum Actinomycetota; class Actinomycetes; order Kitasatosporales; family Streptomycetaceae; genus Streptomyces; species Streptomyces sp. NPDC097595. The sequence goes on from NZ_JBIWCN010000026.1 coordinate 84,509, forward strand.
CGCCCAGCCGAGGCCGGCGGGCAGCAGCAGAGGAGAGGAGTCACCGGAGGCGAACTCGAAGACGCCGTGCGAGGCGCGGGCGCCAGGCTTGAACATGAAGACGTCCGAGCCGTATGTGCTGTCCACCCCGGCCGCGACGGCTCCGTCGGCGGCGACGGCCACCGCGTTGGGGTAGGCAGCGGCCGGGTAGCGGCCCACGTCGGCGAGGTCGGAGGTGCGCAGCACCTGGTGGTAGTAGGGGCTGCCGCTGGCCAGGATGACGTTCTTGCCGTCGGCGCTGAAGGCCAGGTCCTGGGTGTCGCCGGCGTCGGGCAACCGTCGTTCGGCCGTGCGGCGGGCAGTGGCGGTGCGTACGTCGTACACGGCGAAGGTGGCTGGGCTGACATCCCGCTCCCCGGCGACCAGGACGCCGGGGGCGGCTGCGGAGGTGGCCAGTGCCGGTGCGGAGTACCAGTCGTCTGCGGTGGCCTGCCCCAGGGTGACGACGGGGCGTGCCGTGGTGAGGTCGAGTGAGCCGATGTCGCCCGCGCCCTCGGCGCCGTAGCCGAACCACAGGCGCTCACCGCTGATTGCGAGGGTGCGCGGGGCGGTGCCGACGCCGGTGGCATACCGCGCGACGACCTTGTGGGTGGTGGTGCTGATGGCCGCGACGGTGTCCGCGCCGGGCAGGGCCGCGTAGAGGATGGCGGCGTCCTGCGACAGGGCGAGCTGCGCCGCCCCGGACAGGCCGGTCACCTGCTTCAGCACCGCGCCGTCGAAATCGGTGATGACGACCGCGCCGCGCGTGGGGTCGCTGAAGAAGAGGCGGCTGTGGACGGCGTCGACGACCATGTCCGAGTAGCCGTCGAGCGGCAGGACGGCGGAGGCGGCGTGGGGCTGAGCGGCAGCGGCCCGTCGGGCGGCCGGGGCGCCGGCGCCGGACGGGGCGGCAGTCGCGGCAGCCACCGGCGTCAGCAACGCGAGGGTGAGGCCGGCAGTACCCCAGAGACGCGCGGTGGCACGGGCGCGCGCCCGGGTGACCGTACGGGTCTCGGCCCTGGCATCGAGGCGGGTGCCGATTCTGTGCCGACGTGAGAGCACTGGTTCTCCTCCGATGAGTGCGCGGTGTCCGGCCCGTCGCGTACGGGGCCGGGAGAGGGGCGCCGTCCCGCGGCGCCTGGGGCCCGCGGTGGTGACGCGCCGTGCTCCTACCCCCGTCGACTCCGTTGATGGCAGTCACATCAGCGGCATAGGAAGGCCAAGTAGCCTCACGTGCAAGGCAGTTCGCGACTTCTCCTCACCTGGTCGCTGAGTTCGCAGGCGTGGAGCCCGCGGGGGAGCAGCCCTGTTCCGGCGCTGAGGTGACGATGGACTGCCGGGCCACCGTGAAGCGTCCCGCCCGAGCGGGGCGGGACGCTTCGTGCGTGGCGGTCACCGCGGCACGAGGACCACCTTGCCGCTGATCTCCCGGCGCTCCAGTGCGCCGTGCACGTCCGCCGCCTCCTCCATGGGCCGGACCGCGGCAAGGCGCGGAGTGATCTCGCCACGGGAGGCCATGGCGAGCAGCCCCGCCAGGGCGGAGCGGTACCCCTCGTGGTCCGCCGCGATTTCGCGCGGAACCATGCTGAGCGCCGTACGCCGGCCCGGCCGCAGGCCCATGAGCTTCACTCGCGCCGCCCCACGCACCGTGTCGCCGACCATGTGGCCGGGCCGCCCGCTGAAGGCGTAGCTGACGAGCACTCCACCTGGGCCCAGCACGCGGTAGCCCCTGCCGAGGTTGGCTCCACCGATATGGTCGAACACCGCGCGGACGCCCGCCGGTTCGCGTACACGCAGCACCTCCTCGAAGTCCTCGTGCCGGTAGTCGATCAACGTCGTGCCGTGCCGGGCGAGCGCCTCGCGGCTGCCCTGAGCGGACGCCGTCCCGTACATCCGCAGGCCGCGCATCCGGCCCAGAGCCCCAACGGCCTGCCCGACGCCGCCGCTCGCGCCGTGCACCAGGACGGCGTCCCCGTGGCCGACGCGCCCGTGTGTGTCGAGCAGGCTCAGCGCGGTGAGGTGGTCGAGCGGGACGGTCGCGGCCAGTTGCGGTTCCAGCCCGTCGGGCAGCGGCACGAGCTGCCACAGTGGCAGCGTGACGTACTCGGCGTAGGCGCCCATTGCGGTGAGTGCGGCGGCGACGGCTACCCCGGCGCCGAGCCCCGGCGGCGTCGGGCCGTCCGGGTTCAGGTCCACTATTTCGCCGGCGAGTTCGTACCCCGGAGTGAACGGTGCCCGGCGTTGCAGCAGGTAGTCGCCGGAGCGGGCCATCAGGTCGGTGAACCCGACCCCCGCGGCCAGCACGCGAACGCGAGCGTGTCCGGGCGGTGGCGTCGGAAGGGCCGCGGTCACTGTGCGCAGCACCCCGGGCCCACCAAAGCGCTCCGCGACGACCTTACGGAAGACGATGTCCTGCATGCGGTCCACCCTTCAACTTGTCCATGCTCATTGAGTGATGGGACATTAAATTACACGACATCTATGTTCCGTCAATGAGTGCCGTGTAACGTGATGCGGGAGGAAGCCGACGATGAGGAGGGATCCTGGGATGGAGCCGGTCGAGGAGGTGCGTCTGCTCGTGCTTGCGGCGCAGCGCGAGGGAAACCGCGCACTCGCGTCAGAACTGCGGCCGTTGGGCCTTACTCCCTCCCAGGGGGAGGTGCTGAGGCTCCTGGCCGGGCGCCAGCCGCTCAGCCTCTCGGGACTCGGCGCCCTGTTGGTCTGCGAGAGCGGCAGCAACCCCAGCCGACTCGTCGACCGGTTGGTCGCGGCCGGGTTCGTACACCGTGAGGTGGACGGTCATGACCGCCGTCACGTTGCACTGACACTCACGGACGCCGGCCGCCGCGCCGCCGAAGGCGTCGCCGTGGTCGAGGGCCGACTGCACGCCCGGATCGCCGAGGCGGCGACAGGACACGACCTGGAGCAGGTCCGCGGGTTCCTGCGCGCCCTCGTGGCCGGTAGCGGCGCGGGGGACGCCGTCGCACTCCGGGCCTCCGCCCCTGCGGCCGCCGACCCGGTGGAGGACCCGGAACCCGCCCACGGGCCCTGCCGTTGACCACTCCTACCCTAGGCGCGGTAGCGGCGGGCAGGGGTTGGCGGGCCGCGCTGGGGGGACAAGGCGTCGTGCAGGGCCAGGGCGGATCACATCTTCGACCAGTCACATCGTTAGCACCCCGACGCGATCGGGTCCGCACGCGAGGATCCGATCGCGTCGGGCCCATGAACCCTTACCATCGGTCGACCACAAGAACCCGTGGTGCGATCAGGTCACGGGGTTCGGCGGGGAAGGCGTCACGGGCATGGTTCCTGATGGTGATCAGCTCGGCGCCCCAGCGGGCGTCAAGCAGTTCGGCATCCGTCATGCTCAGTTCGCCGGATCGTTCTCCGATCGCGGCGAGGTGTCCCAGGTGCCCCCAGGACAGCCGTTCAACCTGCCAGCCTGGCCAGGTCTCCCGCATCTGTGCCAGGCATGCCGGCGGGACGATGTCGGCAGTCCAGTAGCGGAGGCGACGCTCACGCACGTCGATGACCACGCCATTGGTCACGGCGTCCTCAGCGGCCAGGGGGTAGGGCGGCTCGGCAGCCAAGGCTCGTGCAATGGCCTCTCCCTGATGCGCTAGCAGCGGGGCGATGGTGTTGTTCAATTGCCAGTGGGCAAGGGGCGTGTCGTCGTCGATGACGCTGACGAGGCACGTCGCGCCGGCAATGGCGTCGGCGATCGACTCGTCGTGGCGAACGGTGATCGTGCGGGCTTTCGGGTCCCAGCCGACGAACCAGTAGTCCCGCGAAGCCACGTCGACCTCGACCGGGTTGTCCTCCACGGGCCCAGGCGGCGGTCCGGGGACGACGATGCGGCGAAGCTCCTCGTCGCCACGCCAGGCATGAGCGACGTCCCAGCCCTCCCAGCCCGGCAATCCCGCCAGGTGCAGAGCCATGCTCTCTCGGTGCGCTGCGCCCGCGCACGGCATTTTCAGGGCGCAGCTGTAAAAGCGGTATCGACGCGTGGCCAGGTCGAGGGCGATGCCCTGGCAAGACCGCGCCATCTTCGGATCCCCGACGACGGGCCTGCCCTCGCCCAGGACCCTCTTCACCAGAGAAGCACGGTCCTCGGCCCCGTCCAGGTGCCACCGGCCATACTTCTCCTGCAACTCCCGTACGGAACCATCCTCCGAGCGTACGAGATACGCAGACCAACAGCCCATCAGACGACACTACCAACCACTTGGTCAGCCGTCCCAACCGTGGATCGACCCTGCGGGGCCGGGTCACGGGCCGGGAGCCCATTGCCCGGCTGGACCGGAACGCGTGGCTGTGGGGCCTTACGGCTCGCGGTTCATCAGGCTGAGCACGGAACGGACGAGGGTGGCGAGCATGCCGTCGCTGACCGGCTTCTTCTCGAAGCGGAACTCGACGGTGCTGCGGCCGTCGTCCCGCTTGAACCGGAAGGCGACGTGCAGGCGGAGGAAGGCAAGGACCCCGGCGAGCACGGTCAGGTCGGCGACGAGGTCGTCGCCGCCCATCTGGTCGTCCTCCGGCGGGTCGGCGAGGACTTCCTCGACCAGCTTCCGCGCGCCCTCCTCGCGGACGAGCGCGGCCAGTACACGGCGCGCGGCGGCCGGGGGATCGTCCGCCCGGAGCGGGGGCTCGCCGGCGCCCGCCTGGGCGAACAGCTCTTTCAGGACATCGTGCGCTTGCAGCACGTTCGTCAGACCGGTGGGGTAGGTGCGGCCCAGCTCGTGTGCAGCCTCCTCCAGGGCGAGCAGGGCGGTCCGGTCAGGCAGGGCATCCGCCCGTTCGGCGTGGGTCTCACTGGTCATGTCAGCTCCAGTCTCCGAGCGGGACGAACGCCGCCCAGTGGTACGGATGAGACAGGTAGGGGTGATCCGCGTCGGCAAGCATGCGCCGTTGCGCGTCCCACAGTGTGCGCCACAGCGGACGACCGTCCATCACTCCGCCGATCACCTCGTCGAGCAGGCCGGCGGAACTCGTGCGGTCGACCTGCCAGATCGGGGCGAGGACCGTTCGGGTCCCTCCGCGCAGCAGGGCGCGGGGAAGGCCGGTGAAGTCCTCGCCGGGGTGGTCCGGCTCGTGCCAGCCCACCGAGCAGGCGCGCAGTACGACGCGCGACGGGGTGCGCGAGCCTGTCAGGTCGCGTGCCCGCAGGAAGCTTCGACGCGCCCGCTGCGACGAAGGATCGGTGTGCCGACTGGGGCGGTCGGTTCCGTCGGAGAGCCGCAGGGCGGAGTTCTCCGGGTCGGTGTGGTCCTGGTACCCGTGGCAGGCGATGTAGGCCAGATCGGCCCGTTCGATGCCGCTGAGAACTTCCTCCGGGGTGGCCGCCGTGCCGGCCAGGGAGGACAGCCGCCAGCCGGGGGCGGGACGGACCGTGTCGGCCTCGAATCCGCCGCCGCGGCCCTGCAGGTCCTCCTCCGCCGCGACCCGTACGCACAGCAGAGCCTCCGAGCCGGGGGGCTCTGCGGCACGCAGAACGGCCAGGGCCGAGATGCTCGGGGTGTACACGAGGGCCGTCTGCTCGATGCAGTACCGGCCGTCCGGCAGGCGCAGCGCGCCGAGCGGCAGCACGGACAGCGGCCCGTGCGGCGCAACGCACAGGAGCTCACGGCCGGCCAGCAGCTCGTGGAACGGCAGCAGCCGTTCAACCGGGCCGTCCAGCGGCAGCGGGGCCGGCCGCCGCGGTTTGATCGGGGGAACGGAAGGAAACGCGGCGCGGTCCCCGTCGACAACGAGGCGGACCCGCTCGGCCGCCTCATGAAGTTCCGCGCGCCCCGTGGGGATGCGGTACCACCACAGCGCGTCCTCGCCGGAAGCCATCACGAAGCAGAAGGTCTCCGACTCGCCGGTGAAGTAGGAGGCCAGCACCATGCCTCCCTCCGGAGCGGCGTTACGCAGCAGCCGCAGCGCCTCCGTGGAGTCGGCCGGTTGTGCGCTGCGCAGCCGCACGTACTCCGGCGCGACCTCCCGCAGCTCGTCGTACACGGGCGCAAGTGCCCATGCGCAACTTCGCCAGGTCCACGACTTGTCCGGACGCTGACCGCCCGCCATCAGCCGCTGCACGGACAGCAGCCGCTGCTCGCCCTCCCACACGTGTCGCGGTACGCCCGGGGGTTCAGCCAGTGGCATGCGTGCCAGGTCCTCGGCCATTCCGCGGGCCTTGGCCTCCTCGTGCAGGTCGAAGGCCAGCAGCGCCGGCGGGCGGTCGTCGGGCAACAGGAGGTCCTCGCGGTACTCGTACAACAAGGACAGCAAAGCCTCGTACAGGGGGAGGATGAATCCGGCCGCCTGATCCGCGTCCTGCATCACCGGATGCATGTCCCGCAGGCTCAGCCGCAGCTCACGGTGGTGCCACAGCACCTCGAAGGCCCGTCGGTGGCCGCCCGGCATCCACAACAGCATCCGGGCCAGCCCCAGGGGCAGATCCGGGTCCGGGACCCGGCCGTAGGCGTCGTAAGAGGCCATGACCTCCTCCATCAGCCGCGTCGCCACCAATGGTCCGTGCACCTCGGCGATCGTCTCGCACACCGGAACCGTCAGGGTCTGCAAGGTGCCTTGCGGCTCCTTCTCCAGCGCACGGCGCACGCCTTCCACGAGCCGGTCCGCCAAGTGCCTGCGCCGCTCCGGGTCACGCTCGACGCGGCACAGCCGTTGCAGCGCCAGCAGACGCGTGTCCGGCAGGATCGCCGTACCTGAGGGGAGGGAATGGAGCATACGCTCGCGCAGCTTGCCCAGGACGAAGAAGACAGGATCCTCGGGGCCACCCTCCAGCGGTATCAGCCGCGAGAACAGCATGCGCTCGCGCATCCGCTCGGGAAGCTGCTCCGGCTGCCGCGCGTACTCGAGGTCCCCGGATACGTACAGGGCATACCGATAGCATTCCGCCGCGCCTTCGTCGTACCCCTCGGACAGCTCCAGGTCACCCATGGTGACGAACAGCTCGCCGGCGCAAGGGTACGTCGAACTCGCCGTTTCGAAGATGCCGCGTACCAGATGCGACTCCAGCGACAGCAGACCGCGGGGCAGGCGTGGATCGGTGCCGGAGAACAGCAGCCCGGCCAGCATGCAGCGCAGTGGCAGCGCCTGCATCTGCCCCGTCCCCTGCTGCTCGGCGCGCTCCAGTTCATTGCTGAGCAGTTCGAACGCCTCCCACTGGCGGCCGGTCCGCGTCAGGCAGGAGACCAGGCCGTACGTCACCGACGTACGCGGCGAGGTCCGCAGCGACACCTCGGGCAGCTCAAGCAGTTCGCGGTAGGCATCGGCTGCCGCTCCCAACGCACCGACGGCCTCGGCCACTTGGGCCCGGAGACTGAGAAGGTCCCGTCGTGAGGGCATGAACGCACCCTCCGAGTCGTTGTCCGGACGCGCGGCGAAGGCCTCCGCGCGCTCCAGCGCGGGAACGGCCTCCCAGTAGCGGTGGAGGGAGACGAGGGTGTCCGCGAGCTGGACGCTCACCGCCGCGACTTCCATGGAGGTGACGCCGGGCTCCGAGGCCATGACCGCGAGCGCCTGCTCCAGTACCTCGGCCCGGCGCGGCCGGTTGTCCATCGCGAGGTACACCGAAGCCAGTTGCAGGTAGGTGTTCACCAGCGAACCCACGTCGCCCACCGCATGCTGCAACGAGAGGGCACGTGCCGCGTGGTACAGCGCCCTTTGGTTCCGGCCCTGCTTCAGCAGGTGGTTTGCCCAGTCGGCACGAGCCGTCACCCGGCTCGGACCGTCCGCGGCAAGCAGCCCCAGTGCGGCGATGACATGGGCGTTGCCGGTGCGGTCGGCGCCCCAGTCCGTCAGCAGCCGCACCGCGAACCGCACCGGCTCCACCGGAAGCAGCGAGCGATGGCCCTCCAGCAACCGGTAGGCGCCCAATACCCCCTCGGCCGCGCAGGCACGGCGCAGAAGCTCGGGAAACCCGTCTCCGCCAAGGTTCTCCGTCTGCGCGGTGGTGGCCGTGCCTGACGCCAGGGCCTCGCAGCGATCGGCGAGGAACTCCGCCAAGTCCGCCTGCGAGACGTGGCCCCAGCCACGGACCATCTCGGCATGCTCCCGGAGGTAGTCCACCGCCATCCCGTGCCCGCCCGACGGGATCTGCCCGAACAGGTCGAGCACCTCCCCGTACGTGGGGGCGGACAGGCTGCGAAGCGCGAGTTGCAGCGGCAGTACCTGTCGGTACTCATCCCTCATCCTGCTCCTCCCTGTTCCGGCACCCTCCGAGCCGCGTCAGAGCCTCCCGGTACGGTTCAGGATGCTCGGAGGCGCGGGCGCGCAGCCGCAGCTGCTCCCACGGCTCGCGGAGACCCTGCTGCCCGCGCCCGGCCTCCGTCGCCAACAGCAGCGCCTCGAGAGAGGCCTCCTGCTCGCTCATGTGCCGTTCCAGGAGGGTCGGCCCGTGCAGAGACGTCAGCACTTCCGAGTGCGGTGCGGTTCGTTGCAGCAGCGCCAGGACCTCGTCACGTTCCTGCGCGGGACCTGCCGCGATGCGGATCCGCGCCATTTGTTCCAACGTCGCGCCCACCAGCAGGGGGTCCTGCTCCAGCAGCGCCGCCGCCCGGTCGAACGGTTCCAGCGCGTCCCGCGCCTCTCCGAGGGAGATAAGCGCCGCGGTGTGCAACAACAGCCGCTCCGTTCCCAGCGGCTCGGCGCCGAGCCGCTCACGGATCTCCGCGTCCGCGGCGGTACGCAGGTCGAGAAAGCGCAGTTCGTCGGCGTGTTGGAGGTGCCGCCGCTGGATCGCGACCAGACGGTTGTGGGCTTCTGCGGCTCTCGACGAGTCGTTGGGATAAGGGGAGGCGTGCGGCCCGATGTCCTCGAATCCCTGCACCACGTGAGCCAGCAGCCACGTCGCCATCTCAAGCCGCCCCGTCGCCGCGTAGGCGGTGGCCGCATCCACCCAGGCCCCACGTCGTCGGGGGTCCGCGCCGAGAGCCGAAAGCAGGGAGGCGGCCGCCCCGAACACCTGGCCTGCGCGCAGCAGCGCGACCCCGAGGAGATGCTCGTACGCGGGGCCGCGCCTCGCGGCCTCGAAGAAGGGGCCCAGCGCGCGCATGCGGTCCTGTAAGGATGCTTGCGGCACCGGCAGTCGCTCGACCCACTCCCGCGGGAATTCCTCCGCGTCGAATGGGGTTTCCCACCTCGGCGCCGTCGACACTTCACGCATGCCCGCCACCCCCGTCCGGCACACCCTCGGTCCTCATCATCGGCTGCCTCCATGCGCAGGGGCAAGGCCGCCCTCGGCCGGAATGTCTCTGCCGTCTTCGCCGGAGCCGACAGGCCGACGACCGCCGGGGACGGCGGCTCGGTGCTTTTGCGGGGCCGTCGCCGTGGTTGCCCGCCGCAGGGCCGCTGCCTCGGTTCGCTCCCTGCACGGTGCGCCGACGCCCGGCTCGTCCGGGAGCTGCCGGGGCCGATCGAGACAGCGACGGCCTCCTTGACCCCGGAGGTTGCGACCGGATGGATTCCTACGGCGCACCCCGGGAGGCGGACCAGGAGCCCGGGCGCTGATCGCGGCGGCGCGTCTCACCGAGTCCTCAAGACCCGGGGTGACGCCGTGACAGACTGCCGCCCGATGACCCAATCAAAGGAGAGCCTGTGGCAGCGGATCGGCGCCCCATGGACCTGGAGGCGTACGAGGCCAGGGTCCGTAACGGTCCGTGCTTCATCTGCGCGTTGGTGGCGGGTGAACCCGGGCATGTGACGGTGTACGAGGACGACCGGCACATCGCCTTTCTCGACCGGTATCCCACCGTGCCGGGAAAGGTGCTCGTGGCTCCCAAGACCCACATCGAGCATGCCGTCCGCGAACTTGAAGAGCCCGCCTACCTCGCACTCATGTCCGTGGTCCGCAAGGTGGCACTTGCGGTGGAAGCGGTCGTCGAACCCGAGCGCACCTACCTGCTGTCCCTGGGCAGCCAGCAGGGCAACGCGCACCTTCACTGGCACATCGCCGGCCTGCCCCCGGGAACGCCGTACAGGAAACAGCAGTTCCACGCCCTGATGACCGAGAACGGCATCCTGTCCTACACCGACACGGAGGCAGCTGCCCTGGGGGAACGCCTGCGCGCAACCCTCGCCGACGGATGAGTCCTACCCCGGCTTCATGTCAACTCGATACCGTGTTGTTCCAGTCGGCTGGAAGGGGCCCTCACATGAAGTATGGAGATGCGGACTACATGGCCGCCCGGGATGCCATGGTTGAGGTTCTGCGGGGGTGGGCCCAGGAGGGCCGGACCGACACCTACAAGGCACTGAGCGAGGCCCTGGCGCCAGAGCATCGGGTGCACTACCACGGCCGGATGATGTCGCTCCTGCTGGGTGACGTATGCCGCCAGGACAGCACCGGACCCGAGCCAATGCTCTCCGCACTGGTGATCAATGGATCCAGCAAGAGACCGTCCGACCAGTTCTTCGAGCTGGCCGTTACCGAGTTCCACCGCCGGGACCCGGACTGGACCTGGGAGGGGGAGCGGGACACCGTGTTCGACCGCTACGAGGCCCCGGCTTCGCCATGAATCCCACTGCGGGAATCACTCGCGCGCTTGGAGCAGCTCGCCGACGCCACCCGGCTGCCCATGGCGCTTTTCTCGTCGCCTAAGCACCGCCCGTAAGGCTCCCTGCAGACCCCCGGTGACCTCTGCGACCGATGCAAGCGCCGCGCCCTCGTCGCCGTACAGCAGGCCCAGACACTCCATCACGGCTCCGAGCCCCCACGACCCGGAGCGGGACCAGACGGTGGCAGAGCCCAAGCCGGGCCGCTGGTTCCTGCGCCGGCGGCGCACCTGAGACACGGGCCCCGGACGACCAGGCATTGCGCCCGGGGCCGCGCAGGTCAATGGCTGTGTGAAGCCGACGCCCTTCGACATGACGCCCGACGGGTTCTCGGTACTCCGCTGGGCCGGCGGAGGGCAGACGAGGCCACCCGGCTGGACTCTCGTCATCCCCGCCACCAATCCGCACACCCGGCCGGCAACGAATCACTCTGTATGAGCCCGCTCGAAATCACACCGGACGCAACCCCCGCCGGCCCCGCACTGCACGTGGTGGGCGAACTCGACTACGCAAGTTCCGCCGCCCTGAGCCTGAGGACCGAGGCTCTTCGGCTCTCCCCAGGGCAGCTCCTGGTCGTCGACCTGTCCGGTGTGGAGTTCTGCGACTCCACCGGCATCACGGCCCTCCTTGCTGCCCGCCGGCACGCTCAAGCGGCGGGCGCCACCATGGTTCTGGAGGCTGTGCCGACGCACCTGATACGCATCTTCACCCTGACAGGCCTGGACCAGGTCTTCACATTTCGCCCCGGTGAGCCAGCTTGACCAGTTCGGCGAGTCTTCGGACTCCGGTTCCGGCTGGGCGGCGACCCGCCCGTACCGACGAAGCCCTGGCCGTTCGTCAGCAGCGCCACCCCCGACCACCGGCCATAGCCACGAGCCCCCTGCGGTCGGAGCATTCCCGGTTCTGAGGTTCCGCCCAGGCCTGGTGGGGTGGCGGCCGGTCGCGCGGAGGGGCGGAGAGGCCACGCGTTCGGCCACGGTCCTCGCCCGCAGTCGGGCCCTGTGGGGGCGGCGGGGAACCGCCGGGTGGAATCTGTTGCGCCGTGCTGCAGCGGGTAGCACATAGTGGAGCCATCTCACATTGATCTTCTGAGCACCTTGGAGCATGCGGCCGTGACGACCGTGCACCCCGAAACACCTACCGACCGAGTCCCCGGCCGGGCCTGGACTGTCCGCATTATCGGCCACGGCCGCACGTCCGCGTCCGTCACCTGCAGCACGGCGGCGTGCCGGATGCCGACCCGCTCCGAGGACCTGGCAGCGCTACGGGCGTTCGCCGCCCGGCACGCCGCCGCCCACGCGAAAGCAGCGGTCCTCCGCCCCAACGCCCGGTGCCACTGCGGCTTGGAGAGTTGCGGAGCCCACCCCGACGTCAAGGGCCATTGCGCAGGTGCCGTGCTGCTGATCCTGCGCCATGACCCCGTCATGCGCCGTGTCTGGAGCGTCGAAGAGGTCTGTGAAGCGTGCGCGCCGCTGCTCCCGAACGCCACGGTCCTGGCCCGCGCCGAGCGCCCCCGCCGTACCCCCGAGCGCGCCGTCACGCAGGCGGCATCCCCCGTCCGGGAGCGTGCGGTCGTTGCTGGCGGTTTCTCCTCGCCCGCCGCTCCGGGCGCCGAGGACGCTGCTCCTCTACGGCGCCCCCGGCGCAGCAGCCGGCGTTCGTGACCCGGGCTGCCCCCGGCAGGCAAGCTGCAGTGACCAGTCCCGATGGGGCACACGGGCACCGGAGGCATCGGGGCTCGCGGTGGCCGCTTCTAGGAGCTGTCCGCCCGATCATGTGACTGTCGCCTGGTCGGATCGTTGTCCTGTGTATGGGGCGGGGCGAACGTGGTGATCTGTCTGACGCGGAGTGGGAACGGCTGCGACCGTTCCTGCCCGTGAGCAACGGTCGATGCGGGCGGTGGCGTGATCACCGGCAAGTGATCGACGGGATTCTGCACCGGGTTCGGACCGGGGTTCACTGGCGCGACGGACGGTCGCTGTCGGCCGCTGTCCCTGATCGTTACACCGGGGCAGCGGGCCGACTGCACCCAGTTCGGGACGGTACTGGAGAAGATCCGGGTTCCCTGGCCCGGGGCGGGCCGGCCCCGCAAGAAGCCGGACAGCGTCGCAGCAGATAAGGCCTACAGCAACGGTTGTTGCCGTCAATACCTGCGGCGGCGCGGCATCCGGCACACGATTGCGGAGAAGGCCGACAGCCAGTCCGCCCGCCTGCGCAAGGGATCACGAGGCGGACGGCCACCGGGGTTCGACGAGGAGCGGTACAAGAAGCGCAACACCGTCGAACGAGCCGTGAACAGGCTCAAGAACTTCCGTGCGGTGGCTACGCGGTATGACAAGCGAGGCTACGTGTTCCTCGGCACTGTCTCAGCTGCGGCTGTCATCGTGTGGCTCCGCTCATGACCGGCCACTCGCGTTCAAGTCGAGTGCTGGCGCCCGGCCGACCGCGGCAAAAAGGATGAGAGGCAGCTCCTTGTCGGCCTGGCCGAGCGCCAGCGCGAGCCAACGATCGTTGTCGGGGAGCGGCCACACCTGCATGCTGACGGCCTGTTGGCTGAGGTAGTCGAGCGGCTCGGGCACCGACTCTCCCTCGCAGCTGGCGCTGAGATACGGTCCGAGGTCCACGACAAACGCACTGCCCCACCGATCCGTCAGGCGTGCCGCCAGGTCGTCGAGGCGGGCCCGCAGTTCGGCTTCGGCCTCAACCCAGGCCTGCCCGTCGTCGTCATCCCAGAAATCCCGACTGACCTGCAGTACGCGCACATGATGTTCTGGTCCACCTTCCCCGGAGGCGTCGAGATAGGTCACCTCCGGGAACGGCTGCACGGCCAGCGAGTCAATCGTCGAGAGGTACTCCGGGGTGGTCATGGGTGCAGGCTATGGGACCGCGCAGACAACCTCCGCCGGCTGCACACACCAATGATCGGCCCGACAGCTCCTAGGCGCTTGGCGACGGTGCATGCGTCAAGATGCTGCGCGGTGAGCTGCCTCCTCATGACTGAGACGAGGGCTCGTACGAGCCTGCCTGCACGGCTCGGGGAGCCGCACTGCTTCGCGAGTCCGTGTGGGGGCGATCGGGCAGGGACGAGTGCAAGGCGCGCAGTGTTCCTTGATGGCTGAGCCAGCCAAGGGGGCTGCCGCTCTCGTCGTCCAGCACCGGTAGCCCCGTTCCGGATACGTCTACGAGCTTCTTCATCGCGGAGGCGAGTGAGTCGTTCGTGGTGACGCGGGGCGCCGGCTCCACTATCTGGCGTACGACGGCCGGGGCGTCCGACGGCTGCTGGGCGAGGGCCTCGGCCGCCGCCCTGGCCGTGACCACCCCGATGTAGGTGCCCGTCCCGTCGAGGACAGGAAGAGCCCCGTGGCCCGAAAGGCTCAGCAGCCCTGACGCCTCGCTCAGCGGACTGTTCGCCGACACGGCTCGGGGGAGCGCCTCCATGACGTCGGCGACTCGCTGCCCACCGATCGGCGCCCCTTGTGCGGGACGGGCCAGGTCTACGCCGCGCCTGAGCAGTTTGAGGGTGTAGATCGTCTCGTGCGAGAGCACGCGGCTCGTAGCCGTGGCCAGCACGATGGCGAGCATCATCGGCAGGATGATCGTGTACTCACCGGTGAGCTCGAACAGGATCACCACCGCCGTGATCGGTGCCCGCGAGGAGCCGGCGAATACGGCGCCCATGCCGACGAGGGCGTAGGCGCCGACCGCGCCGGCGGTCGCGGGCATGACGTCACCGGCCGCTGCTCCGAAGGCGGCCCCGAGCATGGCCCCGATGAACAGACTCGGCGCGAAGACCCCACCCGAACCGCCGATTCCGATCGTCACGCTGGTGGCCACCATCTTCCCGGCCATCAGCAGAAGCAGGAAGCCGAGGGCGTAACCCCCCTCCGTGGCCCGCTGGAGCACGGGGTACCCGACGCCGTACATCTCGGGCAGGGCGAGAAGGACCAGTCCGAGAACCAGGCCGCCCACGGCCGGGCGCAGCCATTCCGGCCCGCGCCATGCCCAGTCGCAGGCGTCCTCGATCGCGTACAGGATGCGGGCGAAGCCGACACCTACCCCACCCGCGATGATGCCGAGCGCCGCGAACAGTCCGTACTGGGCCAGGTGCTCGACGTGGAACGCGGGGAGGTCGAGGAAGGCGGTGTCACCGAAGGCGGCGCGTCCGATCACGCTGGCGGTGACGCTCGCGAGGACCGTCGCGCCGAAGGCTTCCGCACTGAAGGCGCCGAGGATGAGCTCCATGGCGAAGAAGACGCCGGCCAGGGGGGCGTTGAACGTCGCCGCGATGCCGCCGGCCGCGCCGCAGGCGACCAGCAGCTTCATCCGGCCCTCCGTCACCTTCGTCACGCGTCCGAGGGCCGAGCCGAGCGCGGAACCGATCTGGACGATCGGCCCCTCCCGCCCCACCGATCCCCCCGAGCCGATGGTGAGTGCGGAGGCGAGCGTCTTGACGACGGCGACTTTGGGGCTTATGCGTCCGCCCCGCTGGGCGACCGCCACCATGACCTCGGGGACGCCGTGCCCCCGCGCTTCCTTGGCGAACCGGTTCACCAGCGGTCCGTACAGCAGACCGCCGACCACAGGGGCCAGCACCACGAAGCCCGGCCCGAGCCAGGCCATGTGGGGATGCGGGCTGCCGGGGGCCGACGCGTAGTCCGTGTGACCGGAGAAGAAGCGCGTGAAGGTCTCGATGCACCAACGGAACACGATGGATCCGGCACCGGCTCCCGCACCGACGGCTACGGCCAGCACCATCAGACCCAGTGGAGCGCTCCGCAGCGTCCGGCGAAACGGTATCCGAGACGTCGGGAAGTCCGTACGCGTAAGCGCGGAGGAACTGGTCACCATCGGGCTCCTTCTCTTCCTCTGCGCCGGCGCTCGCGGGCGCAGCCGTCGGCGATCACCTCAATGATTTGGACTGTGCAATCTTTGCACAGTCCAAATTTTTGAGCTCGCCGGGTTCGAAGAGGGGGGCCGAGAAGGTGGTCCACCATCACTGCGGAGCTATGGACGCGACCGGTTCGCTGCGTGGTCGTGGCCCGAGTCGGGCGATCCGCCCATCATGCGCAGTATGTCCTTGCCGCCGGTGCGCAGGAAGCGGACGGTCAGGATCGCGGCCAGCAGAAGGAACACGATGTTGAGCCAGGTGGTGTAGTTCCAGCTCACGCCGCTGTCCGGGACGGTCGCGCCGGCCCTGTCGGGGACCAGTCCGAGGCCGCCGAAGGCGAACTCGACGACGTATCCGGCCAGGACCATGGCGGTGTAGAAGGTGCCGAGCATGAACAGGGCCATGCGTGCGCCGTAGTACTTCCGGTAGATGTTCAGGATCGGCAGGATCAGCAGGTCGGCGAAGAGGAAGGCCACGACGCCGCCGAAGCTGATGCCGCCCTTCCACAGGACGACGGCCAAGGGCACGTTCCCGACCGAGCACACGAACGAGGCGATCGCGACCAGCGGGCCGATCAGCGGCCCCCACAGCTTGGAAGCGAGCGGGTGGCCGTCGAAGAAGAAGGAGCTCCAGAACGAGTCCGGCACCCATGCCGCGATGGCGCCGGCGATCACCAGGCCGATCACAAGGTCGCGCACAATGGCCGCCCACTCCATCACGAACACGTGGGAGACCGAGGTGTATCCCTCGCGGGAGAACAGCCTCCGGGCGAAGGAGCCCTCCCGCTGGACGGACATGTCCATCGCGGCATGCCCTTCCATGGAGCCGGCCACCCCGCGCTCAGCCTGCACGCGGGCTTCGCGCAGTAGCCGGTCACGCAGAAGGAGACGGAACAGAACCGCCAGGGCGATGATCATGACGGCACCGCCTGTGAACTCGGCGGCGGTGAACTGCCAGCCCATGAGCAGGGCCAGGATGACCCCGAGTTCGACCACCAGGTTGGTGGAGGCGATCTCGAAAGCCATGGCTGCGGTGAAGTCCGCGCCCTTGCGGAACAGGGAGCGCGCCAGGGCCACGGCGGCATAGGAACAGGACGACGAGGCAATGCCCAGTCCGGTCGCGGTCGCCAGAGTCCGGGGGCGGTTGTCACCCAGCAGGGATACGACGGTGGACTTGCGGACCACGGCCTGAACCACGGCGGACAGGGTGAAGCCCAGGATCAGCGCCCAGGCGATCTCCCAGGCCATGGAACCGGTGATGGACAAGGCGTGCCAGATCGCGTGCATACGTCCTCCTGCCCTGGAGGCGCGCGGCGCACCGCCCAGTTGGTGCCTCCCACCTGTAGTGCCGGAAGGCCCGCGGGTACGGGGCGCCACGCCGACTCGGGACCCCGCTCCAGCGGCACGTTCGTGCCGGCCCTCATTCCTGCCACCGGTCAGGGCCCCTGCCGCGCCACTCGACGAGCGGTGTCGTCGGGAGCTCCTCGGGGCGATCGCCTCGGCCGCAAGGGTGTGGACCATCTGTGCCGTCAGCTTCTCCCCGAGCAGGTTGGTGTGCTGACGCCCGGCAGCCTCCCAAGCCATCTCGGCGAGCCGGTCGGCTCGCAGGACCCAACGATCGCGAAGCCGGCTTTCCAGGCGCCTGGCGCCGAGTCGTCGGATCGCTGCGGGGTCTCGTAGCCGGTCAGCAGGGTCCGCGGGCCCTTGTTCGTCAGGTCCAGGGCCCGTTCCGGGCGGGGAACACCCCGGAGAACTGGGGCCCGGAGTCGGTTGATGGACGGGCTCTGTCGCTGATCTTGTGATTCAGCCTCCGAGGCGGTGTGCGAGGTGGAGCAGATCTGCTAGGTGCGGTCCCCGTCCCTCGAAGCCTGGGACGGGGACATGGAGTGGCTGGGTCCAGCGGGCGGGGATTGCGTCAAGGAGCCGTTTCCGGCCGCTCGTTGGCTGACTTCGTCTCCTCCCCGACACTAATGATGCGAGCACGAGCCGAACTGCTCCGCGCCGAAACCGAAATGCACCGTGCTCGCACCCGCCAGAACCCCGGCCTCACACCACTACTCGAAGCCTCACCGGATGCCGGCCCCGCAACGCCGGAGAGCTGATCGAAACCCGCTGGGCAGGTGGACCAGCGCGCACTGGCCGTCGCGCTTGGCCTCCACCGCCCACCACTCGTTCCCGTATCAGCGACATGACCTGGGGAAACGCCTACGCGCCGCCCTCGACGAGGGGTGAAGTCCCGGACTGGGTGAGGGCGGTCCGGTCAGGTGCGCTGCCCGCGCTACACGAGCTCCCGGTCCGTGATCGTCCGCAGGGCGCTCGCCCCGGCACGGTCCGCCCGGGCCTGTTCCAGGCGCAGCCGCGCCGACCGGCCCCGGAAGGTCAGCGTCATGATCTGGTTGCCGAACCAGGGGCCGCCGGTCCTGCGCCAGCTCACCGCCGGCGGCGCGCAGCGTCCGTGCCGGGCGATGCGCCGGCCGAGGGCCCGTGCCAGGGCGCTCCAGCCGAAGCGGAAGCCGAGGCGCATCGAGAGCGGTACGGAGTTGTGGACGGGCGAGCAGGTCAGCTGGGCCACCCGCGCGTCGGGTGCACGCCCCGGCCAGGACGGCTCGGCGATGTAGGCGTGGTGCACGTCGCCCGACAGCACGCTCACCGTCGCGGGCGCCTCCGGTCCCGTACCGGCCTCGGCGATCAGGTCGCCCAGCGCGTCGAAGGAGGAGGGGAAGGCGGCCCAGTGCTCCAGGTCGGCCCCGCGCCGGATCCGTTCCCCGCGCTCGGCCCAGCGCTCGCCGCGCTCGCCGCCGCACATCGCGGCGTTCCAGGCTTCGACGTCGTGCACCAGGTGGGGCAGCAGCCAGGGCAGGGAGGTGCCGATCAGCAGGTGGTCGTACGAGCCCCGCCCGTCCAGGATCTGCTCGCGCACCCACGCGGCCTCCTCCGCGTCGAGCATCGAGCGGCGGTCCTCCGCCAGGACGCGGGCCGCGCGGGAGTCCACCATCAGCAGCCGGGTGCGGCCGAAGTCGCGCCGGTAGCTCCAGCGGACGGAGGCCGCGTCGGCGTCGGCCCGGGTGGCGAACGCGCGCAGGTCGGCGGTGCCGTCGGGGGCCTCGCGGACGGCCGCGTACAGCGGGTCGGCGGCCAGCTCGGCCGGAGAGAGGTTGCCCAGCTGCTGGTACACCCAGTACGACATGAGCCCGCTCAGCAGCCGCTCCTGCCACCAGTCGGTCGCCCGCATGTCGGTGAGCCAGGCGGCGGAGGTGTTCCAGTCGTCTATGACGTCGTGGTCGTCGAAGATCATGCAGCTGGGCACGGTGGACAGCAGCCAGCGCACCTCCGGGTCGAGCCAGGACTCGAAGTAGAGCCGGGTGTACTCCTCGTAGTCGGCGACCTGGTCGCCGGGCGGTTCGTCCAGGTCACGGCGGTCGCCGATCCAGCGGTGGGTGGCGTCGGACACCTCGTCGGCATACACCTGGTCGCCGAGCAGCAGCAGGATGTCGGGGCGGGCGCCCCCGGGGTCGGCCGCCATCCGGGCGGCGAGGGTGTCCAGGGCGTCCGGGCCCACCGGGTCCTTGCCACCGGCCGGCGGCGCGGCCCAGCGGCAGGAGCCGAAGGCGACGTGCAGGCCGTCGTCGTCGGTGGGCGTGGCGATCACCGAGGGCGGGAAGGGGGAGTCGGGCGGCGGCCACACGCTCGCACCGTCGAGGAGTACCTCGTACGGCGTCGACGTGCCGGGGGTCAGGCCCTCCACCGGGACCAGGGCGTAGTGGTGGCCGGCCACGAGGAAGGTGCCGGCCGTGCCCCGCGCCCCGTCGGCGCAGCGCACCTCGGCGGTGCAGGGGCCGCTCGTCTCGACCCAGACCGTCGCGCACGAACCGTCCGTGTACCTCAGCAGTGGGCCCAGGCGCAGTCCCGCCATGATGATCCTCTCCTTCGTCGCCCCGTACGGTACGGGGCGACGAAGGCCGGTGGAAGGTCGGCGCCGAACGGACGGCGGCCGGCCGGCGTCAGCAGTTCGCGAGGTAGCCCCGCAGGGCGGACTTCTCCGCCGAGTCGTCCGAGAGGCCGTAGTAGTACTTCACCCGCACCCAGGCGCGCACGTAGGTGCAGCGGTAGGCGCTGCGCGAGGGCATCCAGGTGGCCGGGTCCTGGTCGCCCTTGGCCTGGTCGACGTTGTCGGTGACCGCGATGAGCCGGGGGTCGGTCAGGTCGTTGGCGAACGACTGCCGGCGCGAGGTGGTCCAGGCATCGGCGCCGGAGTCCCAGGCCTCGGCGTGCGGCAGGCCGGGGCCCGGAGGCAGGTCCCGCATCGGACAAGACCGCCCTCACCGGCCTCGTCCTCGGCACCCGCTACCGCGCCTTGTACGTCTTCGCGGGCGTGGCGGCCGCCTTCCTGCTGCACGTCGTGCTCGCCGTCGAGGCCGGCAGCGTGCCGCACAGCCGTACCGCCTCGCCGCCACCCGCGCCGAACACCAGGCCCTGGGCTGACGCCGGCGTGGGCAACTGAGCCGACAGGAGTCTTCGGCCCGGTCAGCGATAGTCGTTGAGCCAGTCGCCCGGGATCAGGTCACGAATGCGGTCAAGGTCTTCTGCCGTCCGGCCGCGGGCCAGGATGGCCGCGCCGTCGTCATCGCGCAGAAGGGCGTCTTGACCCAGGAACCACCGGGTTTTCTCGCCGATGGGGTATGCCGGGAACGGCAGCCGGACGGAGTTCGTTTCCAGAAGTTCGAGGCTGTCGTCATCCGGGTCGAGGAAGTCGCAGAGCTCTTCATCGGCCTGCAGGGACTCCGACAAGATGATCTCAACGAAGCAAAGGGAAAGACGCTCCAGCCAGCCCTCCCACCCCTCGGCGCTCTTGTCAGCAAGATCAAGCCGGATGAGCACCGCAGGATCGTCATCCTGGAGGCTGTCGAGGAGGATGCCCCAGGATGCGGCCCCCTGGTTCTCGTGACGGAAGACCAGCGCCTCCTTGGCATCATCGACATACAGCTCTGCAGGGCCGAGCAGCACATCGTGGTTGCTGGTGAGATCCTGCCGACGTCCGAACAGCAGATACGCCTCGCGCAACGCCGCCGGCAGCCGGACACCCAGCCTCTCCTCGGCAGCGTCGAGATCGGCTTCCGTCCATCCGTCATCGCTTCCCAGGGCGGCACCGACCCAGTGGGCGGTGAAGCCCTGGATGAAGGTCCATGCACCACTACGGCCCTCGACGCCCCTGGCGAGCGACGCGGCAAGATCGAACCCATGTGTCATGCCCGGACGATATCCGTCCCGCTCATCAGCTCACTTCGCGCCCTTGCACGGCACCAGGTCAGTCGGTCACCGCGCAACCCGTGCCGCATGGGTTCCCCCGTACCGGCGGCGGTCCGGTCAGCGCACGTTGCTCCGCCCTCCCCATCGCCAGGGGCGGCGACGTCCGGCCCTGTCCTGTGATCGGGAAGGTTCGCCGGGTTGGCGGGTCACTCCTGCTCGGAGGCAGCGGCGAGGTGACGGCGGCAGAAGTCGGCAGATGTGAGGTGGGGCGTGCGGAGCGCGTCGCTATAGAGCCGCATCTCACGGGCTGCTCGGTCCAGGTGCCGCCAGAAACTGAGGGGCAGGTCGAGGTCGTCACCGAGATCGACCAGGCAGTCGAAGGCGAGTCCCAGCTCGTTGTGCTCCAAGAATTCCAACGTTGCCGAGAGATCGATGTCCGGCAGGCCCGTGAGGTGGGCCCGGGCGGAGTCGAGGTGGCCACGGGTCTGCTTCCAGCTGGCCTGAAGGGCTTCACGATCAACGGTCATGACGTCAGTGTTGCCGGTGCCGTCAGTAGGGTCACGCGACTTTCATCGGGCGTCCGCCCCAGCGCATGCCCTTCGCGTTGCGGACGCGAGCGCGTTCTCGTCGTTGGGCGGCCAGAACGTCGGGGTGTCGGGCGTTCTGGTTGCGCCAACGCAGATAGGAGTGCAGGTTCCGCGTCTGGACGGTGTGATGGGGGTGGTTTCGAGTTGGCGAGGGTGAACTGCCGCAGCGGTCCGAAGTGGGCTTCGATCGGGTTTGCCCAGGAGGCGCAGGTTGGGGTGAAACACAGCTCGACCTCGTTGCGAGCGGCCCATTTATGGACGGCCATCGTCGCGGTGGCCGTACTCGGGGGCGGTGCGCGGCGCCGGAAGGTGCCGCGCACCGCGCGGTCCGAGCTGAGAGTGGCTTGTTCAGTTGACGTCGACGTAGTCGACGGGGGAAATGGCGGTGCCGGTGGTGTGCCAGCCGCCGAAGCTCCAGCGCCAGTAGCCGTCGGCCGACGCGGTCACGGTCGTCTTCAGCGCTCCTGTCGAGCTGGACTTCACCGTTTTCACGGTGGAGTAGGCCGCGGCACCCTTCTTGCGGAACTGGAGCTGGACGGATGCCTCGGCGACGCCCGTGTACTTGTGCTTGACCCAGTCGGCCCGTGTGAGGGTGCCGGTGACGGTGATGGTCTTGCCCTTCTTCACCGGCTCCGGGGCCGCGTTGACCGTGGCCTTTGCCCACCGCCGGATCTGCACGCCTCCGGAGACTGTTTTGATCTCCTCGGCCTTGATCGTGGCGTGGGTGCCGTAGAGCCTGGTGACGACGCCGATCTTCCAGGTGGTCGCGTCACTGTTCGAGCGCAGCTGATCCGGCCAGAACCGCATGACGGCGGTGCAGTCCGCAATTTTGTCAGTCACTGCGTGGCACAGGGCGTCGGTGACGTACGGCCCGTTGTACTGGGCCCCCTTGGCGGCCGAGGTGCCGTTGTAGAGATACGGCGTCGCCTCGTAGGTCCCGGGGTGGGCCGTGGACGACCCCGAAGGCAGGTTGATACGGAAAGACATAGGCACGACCTGCTCGTTCGTCGTACCCACCACGACGGGCTTGCCCTTGTTGATGACAACCTTGGACACCGATATGCCGGTGCCGGCGGCCTGGGCCGAGGGCGCCGTGACCGCTGCGAGGGCCAGCGCCCCCACGAAGGCGACCGCGGCGCCGCTTCTGCCTGATTTCATGCGTACCTCATCACTGTGCAGAAGAACTTGGATCCCGCCTGCCCGGACCAAGATCGGCTCGTGGGCGGGGCGGCAGGCTACCAGTACGTACAGGTCTTCGAAGCTAGGACCTGCCACCTCTGCTGCCGCTCACCGCGCTGGGCGGGGCCCGCAACACCGGTGCCTTGCCGCTGCGGTGGACCGGACCGGTAGGGCATCTGACGACTGTTCCTCCGCGCCGCACTCAACCATCAGGACAGCACCTACGGTCGCAACCGAGCCCTGTACCGCCACCCTCGCCATGAAGGGAGCAGCGTGACGCCGACCAAGGAATTGGCCTACGAACGCTTCGAGGGCCAGGAGGCCGCGCGGCAACTCGACGTCTTTATCGCAGCGTACGAGGAGGTATACGAGGAGCCGCCGTACAGGGAAGGCCCAAGCGAGGTCGCAGAGTTCATCTCGCACTACCAGATCTACGCGCAGCGGGCCCGGATGCGTCTGATCATCGCCCGAGACGGCGACGAGGTCGTCGGCTTCACTACGGATATCCCATTGGCTGAAGGCCTGTTTGAGGTCAGGATGATCGAGCCCTTCTCGTAACGTTTGGAGATGACCCGGAAGACCAGGTTGACCTCCGCACGTTCGAGGGGCTGGTAGCCGACCTCATCGATCACGAGAACGCTCGGCCGCAGGTCCGCAACCTCAAAGCCGCCGGCCGGCTGACGAACGAGCTCGGCACCCGTCGGCGTCCCGCTCACTGTGCCGCGTGGGTTGCCGGGCACTCGTGCTGATGGGGCGGAGATCCCACGACGTTGAGGATCGGGCCTTCTCCGTCCGGGATTTCGAAGACGAAGATGACGCCGGAGGACGTCGCCCGGACAGCGCATTGGTTGTCGAAGGTGAGGGGTGTGTAAGGCTGCCAGGCGTAACCGGCGCGGTCGAGGGAAGCGATCACGTCGGCGTACTTGGGTTGGCCGGGGAACCTCTCCCGGCCAACTAGGCCGACCGGGAGGTTGATGACATCACGCCAGGTCTAGAGGCAGACCAGGGTGACCTTCTGGCAGCGGCAGACATTGAGCTCAAGGTCGTCGTAAGCGAACAGTCGGGGCCATGACCGGCGCTTCCCCGACGGCCACTTCCCAAGGCTCACCGAGCGCTGCGGTGACCTGGTTCCAGGCCGCGCCGTTCTCAACCGGCCCAAGGTGTCCCGACCGGGCGAATTCAGCCAGGACGTTGAGTAGCTCCATGAGGCGGAGCCTGTCATCTGCGGTGATGGGCTGTCCAACGGCTTCGGCCAGGCCCGGATCGTTCCGCGTCCTACGGGGAGAAGGCACATGTTCGGACGGGGCCAAGGTGTAGTTCATAGGGCCCGAAACAGTCGGCCGCGAGGGTCGTGACCGGAGCGCCGCAGGGGCAGGCCCGGTTGAGTCCCTCGTAGCCTATCGGTCGGCAGCACCACTGCTGTTCTCCCGGTTTGGCAGTGGCCGAGATGACGAAGCCTTCGTCACGGCAGACCACAGGTCCGCGCAGCTGAGCCGGCTTCGGGTCCTCCTGGTCATCCTGCACGACGTAGGGGGTCCCCAGGGCTCGGGATCGATCGCGTAGTGGCCCCGCTGAGCAGTGGAAGGTGCCCGCCGTGTCTTCCTGTCCCGGTCGCGCTCGTCGTCTGAGACGTCAGGGACGGCGGAATGCTCGGCGAGCTCCGGCGTGATCGCGGTGCCGTACTTGGAACAGAGGAAGGCAGCTTGGGCGGGGCACCGTAGACGGATGATGACGATGCCGCCACGACCAGGCCCGCCGGCTCGGACCAGGACGCAGGTCGGACCCGATGAACCCGGCGCCGCCGGTGACCGGCAGTGCGGTCATGGCTTCGCCGTAGCGGTGCGTCAATCCGGACGGCGGCGCTCGGCGGGGCTGTCCTACTGGGCCGGCAGACGGAGCATCGGTTCGAAGGCCGCGTCCTCCTCGCCGTCGGCCGAAGGGAGGAAGCCGTCCGGGACGGTGCGGGCGGCCGTGGCGAGGAGGCGGGCCAGGACCTCGGCCTCGGTGGCCGGGGGGAGGCGGAGGGCGGCGAGGAGGCGGTCGCGGACCTCGGGGTGGTCCGGGTGGTCCTCAAGGTAGTCGGCGTTGAGCGCGGGGGGACGGAAGCCGGCCAGGGCGTCGTGCCAGGAAGGGAGGACGATGGCCAGGGTCAGGGCCTCGGCGAGGGACTCCGCGATGAGGGAAGCCTGGCCCTCGGAGTCGGTGTAGAGGACGGGGCGGACGCGGTCGGAGCCGCCCGGGCCGCAGAGGTAGTGGGTGCCTCCCGCGTTGCAGCCGGCCACGGGCTCCACCGGGAGGCCGGCCGGCAGGGCGATCGACTCGATGGGGTCGGTCCGCGTGAGGTCGAACTCGCCGTCGCAGGCGAGGTACGCGTCGACCTCGGGGCAGGCGGCGATCCGGCGGAGCAGGGCCTCGTCGGAGAGGGCGGCCGGGTTGAGGCGGCGGGCGGCTTCGGGGGTCAGGGCGTGGCCCGCGAGGACGTGACGGACGGTGTCGAGGGGGACGGGCCGCCCGTAGTCCTCCTCGAAGTGCGCCTGGACGGCCTCGGGGGAGCGGTCGGTGAGGAGGCGGAAGAGGTGCCCGGAGCCGTCCGGGTCCGTGCTGCCCGGGGGGAACTCGATGTCCGAGCCGGTGCGCCAGGCGCTGCCGCCGGTCTCCCACCACAGGCAGGCGGTGACCCGTGAGGCGCCGAGGCCCTCGTCGACGAAGGCCGGGTCGTCCAGGAGCGGGCGCAGCGCGGCGGGCACCTCGTCGATAACACCGGGCCAGACCTGTTCGTCGTCCGTGCCGTACGGGCTCATCTCCGACTCGTGGTCGAAGCCGCGGACGAGCACACCGGCCGGGGTGAAGAGGACGGAGAAGTCGTCACCCGAGCCGTTGTCCATCAGAGCCGCCTCGGTCCCAGGCCCCCAGGTGGTGGAGAAGGAGTAGCGGGAGAACCGCGGGTCGCGGCAGATCGCCTGGTCCAGGACGGCCAGCGCGCGCAGGTGCGCGCGGAGTTCGGCGGGGTCCGGGAGGAGGGCGGCGGTCGTGTGTACGGTGTCCATGGGCTCATGTAAGCAGCCGGTACTGACATCCAGGGCGGCGGTTCGGTCACACCCGCTCTCTCACTCAGGGAACGAAAAGCCCAGCTCACGCAGGCGGGGCAAGCACACTGCGAGGCATTCCTCCACAGACGCGGCATCGGTTCGCACAAGGACGTCCTCGCGCAACGACGCTCTACTGGCGACGAAGGTCCAAGGCTTGCCCCTCTCTGCCATCTGCTCAGCGTCGGCCTTGAACAGCACCGTTACGCCCTGATCAGCCAGTGCTTCCATAATCGCGACGACGTCCACCGGCACCGCCCCTTCCCGAAGCGCTTCGAACGCGCCATCGGACGAACATACTCACTCCCGGCCGGACACTGGACACCGCCCGCATGACCCAAGGTGACCGATCAGGGCGCTCTGGGCTGGAATGCGCGACACCGCTGGAATAGGCGACACCTCAACATGCGAGCTCACCAGTCCCGTGGCCGGAGTAGGAGAACCGCGTCAGCACCTCACGCCGACCGGACCATGATCGTTCTCAGCGGTCACTGCCTCGCCAGGTGCCAAAGCCCACTACCGGCGGCCACGTGACGACCACGGAGACTGCCGCGCCGCCGGCCAGCGCAACCTGTTCAACCGGATGCTGGGCCAGCTCCACCACTGCCTGAAGAACCGTCACCTGTTCGATGAACGCACCGCTTTCCCGGCCCCGCAGGCCCCAGCACTGGCGGTGGCGTAGGTGATCCCGCCAGCGACTCACCCCTCCCGGAGTTCGCGGCACAGCGTGCTTGAATCACCGGATGATCGACTGGTCCACACTCCACGACGCCTACGGCCCGGCAGACGCGATACCCGGGTTGCTGGACCGCGCCATCGGTCGTGACCAGGAGGCCATCGGCGAGCTCTGGGGGCGCTTGTGCCACCAGGGGACGATTACCCCGGCGAGCATCGCCGCACTGCCTCAGCTGGCGGACATCGCGAACACCGAGGGCGCCGGGGACTGGGCGCTCGATCTGGCCGGAGCCATAGCAGGTGGCCTCCTTCAACCGCACGGCGCCGACGAAGAAGTCGCGCGCGGTGCGGCGGCCTTGGCCGAGCTTCGCGCCCCTGGCCGCCGCCCGGCTGCAGTCTGGCCTGACCGGGGACATGTACCTGAGCCGGTTGCGGACCATACTCGCGTTTGGCGGCCGGCCTTTGTGGTTCGAGGCCCTGGACGACTTCACCGATTTCTTCGTCACTGTCGCTTGTCCGCACTGCGACGCACCGGTGACGATCGCAATCGGCGACTACGGCTGCTACTCCTCGATCCGCGACTGGAATCTGGGGGATGTCCACCAGGTCCCGCTCCGGCCCGGCATCCCGGGCGAGCTGACCGGCACCGGGAGGATGTTGCACGAGACGGCCGTACGGGATGGCCAGCAACGGCTCGCCTGGGGGCTAAAACACCTGTTCGGCCAGGCGGAATGCCCGGGATGCGGGAGCGTCTTCGGCATCGCAGACGAATACGCGGCCGCCAATGCACCCGCCCCATGGGACTTCGCCCGAGGCCACACCAAGGACACTCTCTGATGGCCACCGGCAGGGCCCTCGAAATCGAACAGTGAGTTCGCACCCGCTGTCCCGACTCGACGTCTTGCCGCCGTGAGGTGTCTGGACAAGACGACGGGTTCAGTTCGCACGACACACCGACCACGTGCGTGGCGCGCCCCGTTCGTGTTCAGTCCGTGGTGCCGGCCCGGCTTTCAGTCGGCGGCAGCTGCTCTACGTCTGCGGAACGCGGCCACACGTGTGCGGTTTTGGCAGGTCACTGAGCAGAACCTGCGCCGGCCACCGGGGGACCGGTCGATGTAGACGTCGACGCAATGATCACCCGTGCAGGTACCGATGCGATTGAAGCCGTGGGTGGACACGTACTCGCGCAGGGCGAGCCCCGAGGCCGCGACGAGCAACTCGTCGAGGTCGTTGACGCGCCACACGGCCTTCAGCGAGCCATCGGCCGCAACTTTCAGGGCGGGGCAGGCTCCGGTGCCGAGGAGTAGATCCGTCAATTGCTGCGCGGCCGCCTCGCCGCTCTCCGCAGAAAAGATGGCGTGCAGGCGGTCCGCAACCCTGGTGAGCGCCCCGGGCATCAGCTGCGCGTCGGCGTTCGAGGGCAGGTCCAGGTATGCGGCGAGACCTTCGGACCGCAGCGGAGGGTCGCTCCGGCCCGCCGCTTCACGCGGCAGCGTGCCCCACGCGTTGACGAACTTGGTCAGCTCTTCCGCGGGAAGCTCGGTAAAGGTGACTGCCATGCCTCAAGTGTAACGCGTAGAACGGGCATTGGGCGTTGCGAAGGTTTCAGGCCTTCGGTAACGTGCTAGGCGTGAAAAGGACGTTACGAGCGTTCAGGGTGTCCGAGCAGGGAGGCAAAAATGCCCGACCTCGCGCTTCTGCCGGCCTATCTCGCCGCGGTCGCGATCATCACCATCGCTCCTGGGCCCGACTCCGCGTACATCGTGGCCGTGGCACTGGAACGCGGCCCGCGAGCCGGACTGCTTTCGGCCTTGGGGATGGCCATGGGCATGGTCGCGCACGTGACGGCAGCCGCACTCGGACTCGCCGTTCTCCTCCGCTCGATCCCCGCCGCTCAGCACGTGGTGGAACTGGCCGGCGGTCTCTACCTCGGCTGGCTGGCGCTGACCACGGTCCGGTCGGCCCGGACGCCACCGGCCGCGGCCGGTGGCACACTCTCCGCAGGCCGGGTCCTGCGCCGAGCCGCGCTCACCAATGTGCTCAATCCAAAGACCGTGCTGTTCTTCGCAGCCTTCCTGCCTCGCTTCACGACCGCTGCGAACGGCCCATTGTGGGTTCAGCTCCTTGTCCTGGGGCTGGTCTTCCTCATCGTGGGACTCGTCTGGGACAGCCTGCTTGGCCTGTGCGCCGGCCGACTGGGGCGGGGGCTCGCACAGGGCCGACAGACGGCTACGGCTGTCAACCTGGTCACCGCGACCACCTTCGCCCTTCTTGCGCTCATTCTCCTGCACAGCGCTTCGGCGGCTGTTGTGGCGTGAGCACACCCGTCCTGCATGGCGGCGAACGTTGTGCCCAACGGTCCGACTCGACACACGTCGGCTTTGCACCGTCCAGCCGCCCACCCCATGGCGGTACGGGCAAGCGCACCCAGTCGCGGGCCAGCACCCGGATCCGGCCGAGCGCCGGCAGCGAGGCGTCCAGGTAGACCCGCGCGGTGCAGGCCGCCTGCCCAGGCAAGTGCCGGATTGTGGGAGGACCGCCTCGTCCAGGTCCGTGCGACGAGCTCGGCGATCTGCAGGAGGGCCGCCTCGTTGGTTGCGACGAAGTCGACGTAGCCGGTGCCGGGCCCGGCCAAATTCCGCGCCACGTGGTCTTCCATGCCCTGGCAGACGGCTGTCGTCCCGCCGGGGTTACGGGCCGGTTCGGTGCCTCACCCAGAAGAAGACGAGAGAGCGCAGGACCACGTCGCGGATTCCCGCCGGCGCCACTTTGATGTCACTGGTTCGGGTAATCGGCACCCGTCGGCGGCCGGGCTCGGGCAGGGTCGGGGCCAGGCAGTGGCAATCGAGCGCACTACGACTACGCGCGTGGTCTGCGAGAGCAGGGGTGGGATCATGCAGGAGACCGAATTTCCCTGGGAGAACGAGGGGTTCGGCGCCTCGCATCGGGGGCGCCCGGGTGCGGTGCTGGCCGACGGCACGGAGCCGAAGGCGGCGATCTTCGATCTGGGCAGCGGCACGCATTTCCACGAGACGAGCGACTGGTGGGTCTACGACGGGGACACCCCGCTCGCCCCGCACGCGACCGCGCTGCGCGGAGCGTGCTCGTGCGGCTGGCGTGGCAGCACCCTGCACCCCGTCGACTGGCAGCAGGTCGCCGCCGAGGGCCCGGACGACTACGACACCCAGGGCCCGCACGCCGACTGGACGTGGCACATCGCCGACGTCGAGCACCGGGCCGTCCCCATTCCCCACGACGCCGCCGCCCTGTCCGACCAGCTGCGTCAGCGCCTGGACGCCCTGGCCTCCGACGCACCCCTGGCCGCTCTCCGGCTCGTCGCCGTCCTGGAGTCCTCGATCGCCGAGGCCGGCGCGGTCGCCGCACGCATCGCCCGGGCCGACGACCAGCCCTGGGACACCATCGCCACCGCCCTCGGCGTCACCAACTCCGAAGCCCGTACCCGCCTGCACCGCTACGCACGCCACTACTGAGCGGGGCGGGTGCGGCACGTCACGGGGGCTCCAGCGAGTTGGGGCTTATGAACGAACGCTCATGATCTCAGCCGGGTAAGGTGCTGAAGCTCCGTCATCCCGCGGTCACCGGATCGAGGGGCTCTGTCCGGGCTTCAGAGCCGTTACCGGCGGCACCGATGTCGTGCTGTACGGCAGCGAGTTGCTCAGCGGTTCTGCCTCATGTGGCGGGCTTTGCACGGGGCTAACGCCGGTTCAGTAGGTGCGCGGAGGGGAAGCCCGGGGACGGGCTGGCTCGGGCTGCTGTTGGTCGGGCTTTACGCCAGTACGTGGGAGGAGAATTCGTTGTCGTCGGGGTTGCCGAAGCCGATGAACTGCCAGAACAGCGGTAGCCGGGCGGCTTTGCAGAGGTAGCGTTCGGCAGCGAACTTGCTGGTCGGCCCGCCGTCGGTCTGGAAGATGACCAGCGCCGGAGCGTCGCTGCCTGAGGCTAGGTAGTGGTCGATGACCTCGTCCATGGCCCAGTGGTAGTTCGTGCGGCCCATATGGCCGAGGTTTTCGTGGAGCTTGTTGATGCGGCCGCGATGCCAACCGAGTGCGAGGTCGGTGGATCCGTCGACGTCCGTGGAGAAGAACATCACCGGGACTATGCCGTCGTCATCGAGATGAGCGGACAGAGACCGTACCCGCTCGGCCAAGTGCTGCATGGTCCCGTCCCGGTAGTAGGGGCGCATCGACCCGGAGCGGTCCAGCACCAGGTAGACCGCGGCCCGCGTTCCCTCCAGCCCATGCGCACGGATACTGCTGCCCGCTGCCTTGTACGAGCTCACCAGATCAGGAGCACGCTCCACGACCTTGGACAGGCTGACAGCGGATGTGCGTTTGCTGACGGCCGACACCATCACCCCTCTCTCGGTGTACCGGGCGTCCATGCCGAACAAGAGATGCGCCCGTGCTGCACGACGGCGGCGTTCCGGTTCTCCCGCAGCGTCGCTCCCTGTGGCGCCGGAATTTCAGGCCTGTGCCGGGTGTGCCAGCAGTAGATGCGCAATCCACCCAGTACTACGCGAAGATCACACCCAACACCCTCTCCAAGGCCTACTCCGAAGCCGGCTACTTCGAACGCAACGTCCGCACCATCGAGGTGCTGGTCGACCGCGACGCGGTCGCCTCCGGCGCCGCCGCGGCCGGCGAACCCTGGCAGCACTACGACCTCGGCCACGGCTACTGCAGCTACACCTTCTTCGAGCAATGCCAGCACCGACGTGTTGACCGGACTACGAGGCGACACGGCGGCGTGTCCGCGGCAGGACGGCAGCAGCGTTCACTAGGAAGGCAGGCAACGCCGATCCAGGAGGTTGCGTGCTGCAAGGCCATGGACCCGAGTACAACGTCATGGGCATCGAGCTTCCCGAGTGGGGCCGTGTCGTGAAGTCGACCGGCGCGGTGCCGTTCGAGGTCCTCAACTGCACGGGTGAGCCGATCGAGCCGATCCGTCGCTACCTACGCGACTTCCAAGCACAGGGACGGCGGCCCGGGAGCGTACGCAGTTATGCCTACGACCTGCTGCGATGGTGGCGGTGGCTCCATGTGATCGGTGTCGAATGGGACCGGGCGACTTCGGCGGAGGTCCGCGACTTCGTCCTTTGGCTGCAGCGCGCGCCGAAGCAGCGTCGTGCCGCGCGAACGAAGTCAGCCGCGACCGTCGGTACCATCAACCCGATCACGCGAAAGCAGTACCTCACTGATCGCTACCAGCCTCGGACGGTGCGCCACAGCAACGCCGTGCTGCGGAGCTTCTACGAATTCTGGCTGGAACGGAACGGCGGCCCACTGGTCAACCCGGTGCCGCAGGACCGCCGCGGTCGGCGGCGTCCGAATGCGCACCATAACCCGTTGGAGCCGTTCCGCCCCGAGGGCCGGCTTCGCTACAACCCTCCCGTCCCCAAGCGACGGCCTCGCGCAATGCCGGATCAGCACTGGGAGGCGCTCTTCGCGGCGCTCCGCTCGGACCGGGACCGGGCGCTCCTGTCGATGGTCATCAGCAACGCGAGCCGCGCCAATGAGGTGTTGGGTATCCGCTGCGCCGACGTCGACTGGGGCGACCAGGTCGTTTGCGTTCGGCGCAAGGGCACGGACGCCGAACAGTGGCTGCCGGCCAGTGCAGAAGCCTTCGTCTGGCTGCGCCTCTACCTGGACTCCGTCGGGCCCCTGCAGCCCAGCGACCCGATCTGGTGGACGCTACGCCGACGCCGGCAGGGCACGGCGGAACTCGCCCGTCGGCCGCTCGACTACGACGCGCTGCGGGCCGTACTGCGTCGAGCCAACGAGGTGTTGGGCACCAACTGGACGATGCACGACCTGCGGCACACCTGCGCCCTGCGCATGTTGCGTGACCAGAACCTTTCCCTCCGGGACATCCAGGTCGTCCTGGGTCATGTCCATCTGTCGACCACTCAGCTTTACCTAGAAGAGGAGCCCGAGGAGGTCATCCGCCGAGTCCACGAGCACCTCGTCGCCCGGCGAGAGGCCGGGCGCCAGGAGCCCGTGCCCGTCGCCATCCCGGCCCCTGGATACAACGCCCAAGACCTCGCCGTGCTCTTCGGAAGGACAGACGGATGACCGCGTCTACGTCGGTGCCGCTTCAGAGCGGGATGGCGCCCTTCAAGCCCTTCATCGGAGCTCAGACAAATACGCGTAAAATTCGACGTGTTGGGCCTGTGGACCATCTCGGCCGCCAGGAGGTGCTCGATCTTCTGCCAGCTTTGCGGATCTGGCCCGCGCTGAGCGGGGCGGAGATGCGCGAGCGCATGAGGGGAGCCGAGGCCCTCCTGACCTGGTTGGAGTCGTTCACCGGAAACGGCTGGCAGGAGCGGTGGGACGCGGCTGCCGAGTACCCGGACCGACTGGGCTGGACCGAGGCAGTCGAGATTCAGGCGGGTCGGTCGCCCAAGGCCGTCCGCGGCGATGCCGTCACCGGCTTGGCTTCCCTGCTGCTATGTCGCTTCGTACTGCCCGACTACGACTTCCTGGTGGGCTACGGCGCCGTCCGTCTGTTCGCCGACGTGCGTACGCAATGCTCGCCGGAACTGTTCGAGGCTGCCCAGGCGGCGGCCCGCGAACGGGGTATGGCCGGACGCCAGGTCGCCGAGGTGCTGACCGTGCTTTCCAAGGTCGTACTGCACACAGGCCGGGACCTTGCCGAGATCACAACCGAGGACATGCTCGACTTCCGGGCGTGGAACATCAGCCGATATTCTCGGCATAAGAGCGGCATCCACGGGGCCTGGGACGTGCTGCGCGACATCGGTGTCCTGGAAACCGACCAGAGTCTGCGGGCCGCTCTGCGCTCCGGTCAGGCCAGCACCGAGGAACTTGTCGCGCAGCGGCAAGTACGCAATGGGCCAGTTCGCGAACTCCTGATCCGCTACCTCAACGAGCGCCGCCCTGCCATGGACTTCAGCTCGTTTCGCCAGCTGACCTGCACGCTGGCCGGCACCTTCTGGGCGGACATCGAGCGGCACCATCCAGGCATCGACAGCCTCGACCTTCCCGTGGAGGTCGCTGATGCCTGGAAGGAGCGTCTGGCCTTCACCAAGAAGAGCGGCCGTGAAGGACAGCCGCGAAAGGGACGTTTGGAGGTTCTCGGTCGTGTGCGCAGTTTCTACCTGGACATCCAGGAGTGGGCTCACGAAGATCCGTACTGGATTCCCTGGGCGGCCAGATGCCCCATCAGGCGAAGCGAGTTGGAAGGCGTTGCCAAGCAGAACAGGCGCACCACGGCCGAGATTCACCAGCGTATCCGCGAGCGACTGCCGCACCTGCCAGTACTGCTAGCGGAAGCCGAGCGGTTCCGGGACGAGCAGGCAGACCTGCTGGCCATGGCCCGCCAGGCTCCGGTCGGGGAGGCGTTCGAGCATGTCGGAAAGGCCTTCCGGCGGACGCAGTACAAGTACGAGGCACGACGCAGCGCCACCCAGCACGGGCCGGAGGCGGTCCTCGTCGAAGATCTCAGCACCGGAGCGCAGAGCGAGCTGCTTCGAGTCGAAGAGGACGCGTTCTGGGCGTGGGCGACCATCGAGACGTTGCGGCACACCGGGGTACGTATCGAGGAACTCCTGGAGTTGACGCACCTGGCCTTGATCTCCTACCGACTCCCGGACACAGGTGAGGTCGTGCCGCTGCTCCAGGTGGTGCCGTCCAAGAGCAATGAGGAGCGGCTGCTACTGGTGACTCCCGAGCTGGCCAGCGTGCTCGCGGCGGTGGTGTGCCGAGTCAGGGACGCTGACGGGCGGGTTCCGCTGGCCGCGCGATACGACCCCCACGAGCGCATCACCGGCCCCTTCCTTCCGCACCCGTTTCAGCGGAAGGAAGGCTGGCGCAGGGAGATCATCAGCCAGCAAAAGGTCAACAGGCTCATCAGTGCGACGCTCGCGAGGACAGGACTGACGGACCGAGCGGGACAGCCCTTGCGGTACACGCCACACGACTTCCGAAGGATGTTCATCACCGATGCCGTCACCGGCGGCCTGCCCGTCCACATCGCCGCCCGAATTCTCGGACACCACAGTCTGAACACCACTCAGGCATACCTCGCGGTCTTCCAGGACGACTTGATCCGCTCCTACCGCACGTATCTGGACACCCGGCGAGCAAACCGGCCTGCCGCCGAGTACCGCGAACCGACTGAGGAGGAGTGGGACGAGTTTCAAAAGCACTTCGAACTGCGCAAGGTCGAGCTCGGAACATGTGGGCGCCCTTACGGCACCCCCTGCGCCCATGAACACGCCTGTATCCGATGCCCGATGCTCCGGGTCGACCCGGCACAGCGACGGCGCCTCGAAGAGATCATCCGCAACCTCACCGACCGCATCGACGAAGCACGCGCCAACGGCTGGCTCGGCGAGGTCCAAGGGCTCCAAGTAAGCGCCGAGGCTGCACGCAACAAGCTCGCCACGCTCGACCGACTGGCCCGAAACCGGCCCCGCGCCTCAGTTGACCTCGGCATGCCGATCATCCCCGGGGAGCGCTGACGAACCCAGCACTGGAACTGCCATTCACCTGCTCCGGAACAGCCCTTTGAACCATCCAGACTGGGAGCCGCGGAACCGTTCAAGCAGCTCACCGGCAGGAGGGCTGTCCGGATCGAAGCTGTGGATTCCCATCTGAGCAGCGGGGACGCTGGGTCCCCACAGGCGGGCACCATGGCACCTGAAGCAGAAGGCAACCTGGAAAAGCAGGTCCGTGGCGCTGTGAGCTCGGATGCCCCAGCCCGGGATGAAACAGCGATGCAACTCGCTGCCCGGCAGATCCTTGACCAGCGTCAGCACCTGATTGGCTTGAGCCGTCTCCCAGATCGCTACATCGTCGCCGGCCAAGTCCTCCGAACTGAGATGACGCATCGGGTCGGTGATCCGGACGACCTCGATCAACTCGGTCTTCGCGTGGGCAGGCGGCAGCAGCATGGGCACAGAATTGCTGATCAAGGCCCCGTACGCCAGATGCGACTACCTCACACGATCACTGGCGCTCGTAGTCCGGAAAAGCATGGCCTGCGCACGCTGCGACTTCTACACCCCAACGGAATCCACGCGATCCCAACTCCTCGAAGCCAAAGGCAACGTGCAGAACATGGCTGTGTCCATCCCGCTGACCGACGACGAGCAGGCAGCCGTCGAGGACGGCCAGGCGGCCCTGGACCGGCTACTCGACCGCCTCACCGACACACCCACTCCGGCGGGCCCGACACCACGCGAACTGGACCTGCCGGCGACAGCCCGCCTGCTGCCGCTCGTCGACGTCCGAAAGGGGCGGGGCAGGCTCCGCACCGCGCTGATATCGGAGTGCGCCCGGGCCCAGGAAAGTGTCACAGTCACTGCCGTGACCTTGATGAACGTGCTCGTCGACTTCGCCCGAACCGGCCGGATCGGCCCGCTTCACTGCGGAATGCCCCTGACCGAGGCTGAAGACCTTCTCGGCCCGGGGCGCCCGCACCCCGCCCACGTCATGAAGGGGTCCGATATCGACGGCTACCCCTACTCCTGGAACGGGCTGCAGCTGGTGGTCACGCAGCGGGCCGTCAGCGGAATCTGGATCAACCTCTGGCCTGGTTCGACCGTCAAACTTCCGCCGCTCGTCCTTCCCGATTCCGAGTCATTTGAGGCCACTGTGCTCCGCGAGGACCTGGTCACGGCCCTCAACACCGCCGGCTGCCACCACGAGGTCAACCCTGTCCTGACCTTCGGCGAGCAGTCGAGCATCCTCACCCAGCCAGCCGAGGTCTGCGCTGTCTTCAGCCTGCCTGGCCGGGACCACCACGTTCCGCACCGCGAGCGGCACTACCTCGACGTGATGCACAAGCACACGGCTTGACATCTCTGATTCCACAGAATGATCCGGTTGACGTGGCCTTCAACGAGGGAGTGTCTTGTTTTTCGTGTAAGCCCTGGTGGTGACGTTTCCTGGGTTTGTCTGCGGGTTTACTGGTTGTCGATGACGCGGTCGCCGTAGAAGCCGGCGAGGACGTTGATTGCTTCCTTCCAGTTGTAGGTGCGGCCGGTGGGGTTGCGTCGGTTGGGCTGGCGGTCCCGGATGACGAGGTAGAGGACCTTGAGGGCGGCTTCCTCGTTGGGGAAGTGTCCCCGGCGGCGGGTGGCTTGCCGGAAGCGGGAGTTGAGGGACTCGATCATGTTGGTCGTGTAGACGATCTTGCGGATCTCGGGTGGGAACCGCAGGAACATCACGAAGTGTTCCCAGTTACGGCGCCAGACTCCGATCAGGGCCGGGTAGCGGGCTCCCCAGATCTCCTCGAACTCGGCGAAACGCTGCTCGGCGGCATCGACGGTGGCGGCGGTGTAGACCTGGCGGAGTTCCTTGGCGATCTGCGACCAGTGCTTGGTCGAGGCGTACTTGAGACTGGCGCGGACCATGTGGACCACGCAGAGCTGGATGTCCGCGAGCGGCCAGATGTTCTGGATCGAGTCGGGCAGGCCCTTCAACCCGTCGCAGCAGGCGATCAGGACGTCCTCGACGCCGCGGTTCTTCAGCTCCGCCAGCCACGCCATCCACTGCTTGGCACCCTCGCCGCCGGAGCCTACCCACATGCCCAGCACGTCACGCTCGCCTTCGAGGTTGATCCCCACCGCGATGTAGACCGGCCGGTTGGCGACCGCGCCGTCGCGGATCTTCAGCACGATCGCGTCGATCATCACGACCGCGTAGACACGGTCCAGCGGCCGCTGCCGCCAGGCATCCAGCTCCTCGGTGACCTTGTCCGTGGCCCGCGAGATCAAGTCGCGGGAGACATCCACGTCGTAGATCTCCGCCAGATGGGCCTGGATCTCCCCGGTGGTCAGGCCCTTCGCGTAGAGCGACAGGATCGCCTCGTCGAACCCCTCCACCCGTCGCGCGTGCTTGGGCACAATGGCCGGGCTGAAAGAGCCGGCCCGGTCCCGGGGCACGTCGATCTCCACCGCACCGACATCGGTCAGCACCCGCTTGCGGCTCGTCCCGTTGCGTGAGTTACCCGAGCCGGCCCCGGCCCGGTCACCCTTCTCGTAGCCGAGATGATCCGTCATCTCCGCCTCCAGCGCGCCCTCCAGGACCAGCTTCACCAGCCCTTTGAGCAGGCCGTTCTCCCCGACCAGGTTGAGACCCTCGCTGCGGGCCCGGTTCACCAACTGCTCGGCCAGGTCCCGGTCCATCTCGGTCAGTCGTGCCAACTCGGCCCCCGTACGTACAGTGTGCGAACCATCGCGGGGGCGCTCGTCCTTGCTGCCCATCAGTGATCCTTCCCGGCAGAGACCACGTCTCATGCCAGACAGGTCACACCGGGGCATACACAAAGTTCAGGACAGTCCCTTCAACGATGCCGGAGTTCCAGGGGAGGGTGAGTCCGGCGATAGCCGTGTCGAGGTCTCGATGGATGCCGGCCGTGAGAGTGTGGAGGCAACCCGGTCGCGGACGCCAGTGTGCCCCGCGCTCCCTTGGCAGGAATGGACGAGCTTGTAAAGAATTGGATCTATTCTCGGATAGCTGTTTTTTTGGGTCACCTGATGTTCCCGGAGGCTGATTACAGCGTTCGGTCCTTTCCTTTTCCGAGAGGAATCAGGTTTTTCCACCACGAGCTCACGGACGCACCGGCCCCGCCAGAGCTAGAGCCAGTGGTGGGGATGGGGTACTTGTCGAGGCCGCCGTGTGCGGGCAGTGCGTTTTCGAAGTCGCAGGTGGCTACGGCTTTGAAGCCTTCGTGCCAGAGTGTTTCGAGTACGGCGGTGATGGCTTGTACCACTTCCTCGGCCGGCGCTCCGGCGGTGGCTTGGCATTGCAGCACGGTCGGCCACTCGAGGAAGTCAAAAGGATGGGCACGCTGGCCTGTGGCGTAGTCGTTGGGTTCGCCTGTTATGCGTACAGGGCCGACGGTCATCTCGGCGCCGGCGCCCTCCAGGGCAAGGGCGTCCCGGAGCCGGCTCAGCACCCGCGTGGCGGTCGTGGCGTTCACGTAGATCGAGGCGTCATTGTAGGGGGAGTCCGGGGCGGCGGTTGAAGGCCCGAGATCACCTGGCATCTGTACTCCCCGGGGTGAGGGCAAGGAAGCGTTGGAGGCACCGCGTGGCCGGCCTGTGCCCGTAGAGCTCGGCCATCTGCAGCGGAGTCCGCCCCCTGGCCGACAGCGGACACCGGTCGGTCGGCTCCACCTCAAGAAAGGAGTTCGCCCTTGCCGTATCGGAACCCATCGCGCCCTTTCCTTGCCACCGGCCTTACCGGGACGCAGCCGTCTCCCGTTACCGGATGTCCATGCTTTACGCCAATGCTACATGCTGCATCACTTTGCGTTGCAGACGCGTGCACCCACTCGACAGGACCTCGCCCAAGCCCCTCGTCCGGCCCTGATCGACATCACGCATCGGGGGTACACGGTGCCGCATGGCACCGAAGACTGAACGTATCCAGTTCCTGCGGAACGCACGGCAACTGCGCCGTGTCCGCTCCTTCTACGCTGCAGCCGTCCTGCTCTGGACAGTGTCCGCTCTGTGGACCGGCTGGCAGGCTCCGGGGAGCCGTCAGATGTGGGTGTCCGTCCTTCTCCTGGCCGTGTTCACCGCACTGCTCGTGACAGCGATCCTCGCTCAGCGGCGCCTGGCCATTCCCGCCACTGGCCGGCCCGCACACCATGCAGCCCCGCACAAGCTGCCGGGCACCCGCCACGCCCACGCCTGAGAACCCCTCACAACCGCAACCCGCAACACGAAGCACCAGCGCCCCGTAGCCAGCCGCCCGTGCGAAGCGGCTTCGGGCCCGGGAGCGAAGCGGACGGGCCAGGGGTGGAGCGAAGCGGAACCCCTGACAAACCCTCAAATGGCGGCCAGTCAGGGCAACGCGAAGCGATGCCCGTTCACTGCGTTCACGCAGCGAAGCGGAGGGAACGCCCGCGCGAAGCGCGGACCGGGGAGCGAAGCGAGCCGGCCCCACAGCTTCTGGAGCGAAGCGGAAGAAGCGCGCCAAGCGAAGCGCGGCGCTTCGCTTGCTCATCGCGCAGCGATGAGGTACCCGCTCCGCGGG
>NZ_JBIWCN010000027.1:0-116101 GCF_044761525.1 Streptomyces sp. NPDC097595
TGCCGAAGCAGGCCGGGGTATCAACATATCTGGCGTTGACTTTTGGCACGCTGTTGAGTTCTCAAGGAACGGACGCTTCCTTTGTACTCACCCTCTCGGGCTTTCCTCCGGGCGCTTCCCTTCGTTCTTGCGTTTCCGACTCTATCAGACTCTTTCGTGTCCGATTCCCGGTCGAAGCGGGTTTCGCTTTCCAGTTCTTCGCTTTCGCGTTTCCCTTTCCGGCGAGTCCGACTCTATCAGATCCTTTCGGGCCTGATTCCCAGTCAGCGGGCTTGTCCTCCGGGCCGTTGGGCCCTTCCGACGAGTGAGACATTAGCGGAATCCTGGGCCCCGACGCTAATCGGGGTCACGTTCCTTCGAACGCGGATTCCTCATTTCGCATAAGCGCACGCCGAGACATGCGACAGCTGTCGCGTGCTCGTTGTGGTTCTTGCGGAATGGCTGTCCGGGGACCGACCGGGGTCGGCGCTCACGTCGGACAACTCGGAGCACACTACGGATGCCCGGGGGTCGTGTCAACCCCCGGCTCCGCAGGGGTAGGTCAGCCGTTGCCGGAGGCCAGTGCGCGGCTGCGGTCGCGGGCGGCTTCGAGGGCGGCGATGAGGGCCGCGCGTACGCCGTGGTTCTCCAGCTCGCGGATGGCGCTGATCGTGGTGCCGGCCGGGCTGGTGACGGCCTCGCGGAGCTTGACCGGGTGCTCGCCGCTGTCCCGGAGCATCACGGCGGCGCCGATCGCGGCCTGGACGATGAGGTCATGGG
The DNA here is from genome assembly GCF_044761525.1 of Streptomyces sp. NPDC097595. Taxonomy (NCBI): domain Bacteria; kingdom Bacillati; phylum Actinomycetota; class Actinomycetes; order Kitasatosporales; family Streptomycetaceae; genus Streptomyces; species Streptomyces sp. NPDC097595. Next base: position 760 of record NZ_JBIWCN010000027.1, read on the forward strand.
CCTGGGCGCGCGGCAGGCCGAGCAGGATGCCGGCGTCCGTCATAGCCTCGACCAGGAAGTAGAAGTACGCCGGGCCCGAGCCGGAGAGGGCGGTGGCCGCGTCCTGCTGGGACTCCGGGACGCGCAGTGTCTTGCCGACGCCCTTGAAGATGGCGTCCGTCGAGGCGAGGTGGTCCCCCGTGGCGTGGCTGCCCCCCGAGATGACGGACATGCCCTCGTCCACCAGGACGGGGGTGTTCGGCATGACGCGGACGACCGGGGTTCCGGCGGTGAGGCGGTCCTCGATGAACGCGGTCGTGATGCCGGCCGCCGCGCTGATGACCAGGCGGTCCGCGGTGAGGTGCGGGGCCAGCTCGTCCAGGAGGCGGCCCATGTCCTGGGGCTTGACCGCGAGGATCAGGATGTCGGCGCGCTTGGCGGCCTCCGCGTTGGTGACGGCGTCCACGCCGTAGCGGTCGCGGAGTTCGGCGGCCCGGTCCGAGCGGCGGGTGGTGACCAGCAGGTTCGACGGGCGCCAGCCGGCCCGGATCATCCCGCTGAGCAGGGCCTCGCCGATCTTGCCGGTACCGAGGACTGCAACTGTCTGGGTCATGCCGTTCACCCTCCGGGCGGTGCTCGATGTGCGCGGTGCTCAGTGCTCGTCGGCGCCATCTTCGCACCGCCCCGTCAGGCGGTGCGGCGGCGGAGGGTGGCCGCGCCGAGGCCCAGAACCAGCAGCGCGCAGCCCGCCACGACGAGGAGGTCGCGCACGAAGTCCCCGGTGACGTCGGTGTGGTCAAGGACCTCGTTCATCCCGTCCACGGCGTACGACATCGGCAGCACGTCCGAGATCGCTTCGAGGAACGGCGCCATCTGGTTGCGCGGGATGAAGAGACCGCAGAGGAGCAGCTGCGGGAAGATCACCGCGGGCATGAACTGCACGGCCTGGAACTCGGAGGCCGCGAACGCCGAGACGAACAGGCCGAGTGCCGTGCCGAGCAGCGCGTCGAGCAGGGCGACCAGGAGCAGCAGCCACGGCGATCCCATGACGTCCAGGCCGAGGGCCCACACCGACAGGCCGGTGGCCAGGAGCGACTGGAGGACGGCGACGGCGCCGAAGGCGAGCGCGTAACCCGCGATGAGGTCGCCCTTGCCGAGCGGCATCGAGAGCAGGCGCTCCAGGGTGCCGGAGGTGCGTTCGCGCAGGGTGGCGATCGAGGTCACCAGGAACATCGTGATCAGCGGGAAGATCCCGAGCAGTGAGGCGCCGATCGAGTCGAAGGTCTGCGGGCTGCCGTCGAAGACGTACCGCAGCAGCGTGATCAGGAGGACCGGGATCAGCAGGAGCAGCGCGACCGTACGGGGGTCGTGGGCGAGCTGGCGCAGGACGCGGGCGGCGGTGGCGAGGGTACGGGCCGGGGTCAGGGGGGCCGTGGTGCTCATCGGGCGTTCTCCTTGCGGTGGGCGGCCGCGTCGACCAGGTGGAGGAAGGCCGCTTCGACGGTGTCGGTGCCGGCGGCGGTGCGCAGGGCGTCCGGGGTGTCGTCGGCGAGGATCTCGCCCTCGCGCATGAGGAGGAGGCGGTGGCAGCGCTCGGCCTCGTCCATGACGTGGGAGGAGATGAGGAGCGCGGTGCCTTGTTCGGCGGCGAGGGAGTGGAAGAGCTGCCACAGGTCGCGGCGCAGGACCGGGTCGAGGCCGACGGTCGGTTCGTCCAGGACGAGCAGGTCGGGGGTGCCGAGGAGGGCGACGGCGAGCGAGACGCGGGTGCGCTGGCCGCCGGAGAGGTTGCCGGCGAGGGCGTCCTCGTGGCTGGTCAGGTCGACCTCGGTGAGCGCGCGGGTGACGGCCTCGTGGCGGGCGTCGCGGTGGGCGCGTCCGGGCTGGAGGACCGCCGCGAAGTAATCGAGGTTCTGGCGGACGGTGAGGTCGGTGTAGACGGAGGGCGCCTGGGTGACGTACCCGACGCGTGGGCGGAGGGAGGGGTGTCCTGCGGGGCTGCCGAGGACCCGGAGGGTGCCGGTGACCTTGGCCTGGGTGCCGACGACGGCACGCATGAGGGTGGATTTGCCGCAGCCGGAGGGGCCGAGGAGGCCGGTGATCCTGCCGGGTTCGACGGTGAAGTCGAGGCCCTTGAGGACCGTGCGGCTGCCTCGTTGGACGGTGAGGCCACGGGCCTCGACGGCGACGCCCGAAGAATTCATCATGTGATGAATATTGGCTCCGGCGGGGCATCGCCGTCAAGGGACGGGGCGGGGAGGGCGCGGCTCAGCGCACGGCCGCGTGGAGCTCCACGACGTACGCCTCCTCCACCATGCCGTCCGGGAACTCCGCCAGGAGCCGGTCGCGCTCCTCGGCGAGGAAGCCCCGGGCCGGCCCGTCGTCGATGGTCAGGAACGCGGAGTGGCTGCCGAGGTTGTCGAGGTGGGTGGCGAGGGGGACGCGCCGGGTCCACGGAACGCGGCGGTACGTGAAGTCGAGGTCCGGCGGCAGGCCGCGGTCGTGGTCGGCCGGGCCGTGGGCGCCGCGGCCCAGCTCCTCCGGCCCGGCCTCGAAGAACCGCAGCAGCCGTTCCTCCTGGGCGCCGATCCACGGGACCGTGCGGTCGGAGACGTTCCACCAGAGGGCGAGCACGCCGCCCGGCCGCAGGACGCGCCGGACCTCGGCGGCCGCGCGGACGTGGTCGGTCCAGTGCCAGGACTGGGCGTACGTGATCAGGTCGGCCGAGGCGGTCGCGAAGGGGAGCCGGTTGCCGTCGCCCTGGACGAGCGGGACGTCCGGGAGGTCCCGGCGCAGTTGGGCGGCCATGCCGGGCCCGGGTTCGACGGCGACGACGCGGGCGCCCCGGTCGAGGAGGCGGCGGGTCGAGATACCGGTGCCCGCGCCCACGTCCAGGGCGCGGGCTCCTCGCAGGGGGCGGCCCGCGATGTCCTCGACGGCGTCGAACAGCGCGTCCGGGTAGCTGGGGCGGGCGGCGGCGTACTGGGCGGCGGCCCGGTCGAAGGAGAGGGCGCGCGTGGGGCCCGGGACGGCGTCCGGTGAGTGTGTCGTGGTCATGGGGCCATCGTGCCCGGTGGCCCCGGACGCGTCAGCCGCGGCGGCCCTTCTTCTTGCGGGCGGCCGGGTTGCCGGTGCGGGAGGCGCGGCGCTTCGCGTACCGGGCGACGGCCTCCTCGTACTCCGTGCGCCGCAGCTTCTCGCCGGGCGCCTCGGTGAACGTACGGAAGAAGTACGCGAGCAGCGAGCCGATGAAGCCGATGGCCTTCAGGCCGCGCAGGTTCTCCTCGCGGGCCGGGTCGGCGGGGCGGCTGCTGAAGCCCTCCCAGGTCTTGCGGAAGGCGATCGCGCTGCAGATGGCGAACATCGCGACGACCAGCACGCCGACGAAGCCGCCGACGTCGGCGATCTCCAGGCCCTGGTACGCGAACCGCAGGACGAAGCAGGCGGCGGCTGCCGCGAGGAGGGAGCCGACGGCAGCTCCGGCGCGGCGCAGACCGTAGTGGCCGTCGTGGGCGACCCAGGTGGTGCCGAAGAAGCGGAGGGGCTCGGGCTGCGGGCCCTGCGGGGTGCCGGCCACGGGCTCGGACGGGCCGGGGGCCGCGCCTTCGGGGGTCTCGCTGTTCTCGCTCACGGGGACGATTATCCCGCAGGTTCGGGAGCGGCCGGGGGGCCGTGCGTGCGGCCCCCCGGTACTGCCTGGGTCAGCCCAGCTTCGAGACGTCGCGGACGGCGCCGCGGTCGGCACTGGTCGCCATCGCGGCGTACGCGCGGAGGGCGGCCGAGACCTTGCGGTCGCGGTTCTTCGGGGCGTACACGCCGTTCAGTGCCTCGCGGCGGGCGGCCAGCTCCTCGTCGGGGACCAAGAGGTCGATCGAGCGGTTCGGGATGTCGATCCGGATCCGGTCGCCGTCCTCGACGAGCGCGATCGCGCCGCCGGAGGCCGCCTCGGGCGAGGCGTGGCCGATGGACAGGCCCGACGTGCCGCCGGAGAAGCGGCCGTCCGTGATCAGGGCGCAGGTCTTGCCGAGGCCGCGGCCCTTCAGATACGAGGTCGGGTAGAGCATCTCCTGCATGCCGGGGCCGCCCTTGGGGCCCTCGTAGCGGATGACGACGACGTCGCCCTCGTTGACCTGCTGGGTGAGGATCTTCTGGACGGCGTCCTCCTGCGACTCGCAGACGACGGCCGGGCCCTCGAAGGTCCAGATGGACTCGTCGACACCCGCCGTCTTCACGACGCAGCCGTCCACGGCCAGATTGCCGCGCAGGACCGCGAGGCCGCCGTCCTTGGAGTAGGCGTGCTCCACGGAGCGGATGCAGCCGCCCTCGGCGTCCTCGTCCAGGCTGTCCCAGCGCTCGGACTGGGAGAACGCCTCCGCCGAGCGGACGCAGCCGGGAGCGGCGTGCCACAGCTCGACCGCCTCCGGCGCCGGGGACCCGCCGCGCACGTCCCAGGTCTTCAGCCAGTCGTCCAGCGACGGGCTGTGCACGGAGTGCACGTCCTCGTTGAGCAGGCCCCCGCGGTGCAGTTCGCCGAGGAGGGCCGGGATGCCGCCGGCGCGGTGCACGTCCTCCATGTAGTACGTGCGGTCCTTGCCGACGTTGGGGGCGACCTTGGCCAGGCACGGGACGCGGCGCGACAGGGCGTCCATCTCGGTCAGGCCGTAGGGGACGCCCGCCTCCTGGGCGGCGGCCAGGAGGTGCAGGATCGTGTTGGTGGAGCCGCCCATCGCGATGTCGAGCGCCATGGCGTTCCCGAAGGCGGCGGCCGTGGCGATGTTGCGGGGCAGGACCGATTCGTCGTCCTGCTCGTAGTAGCGGCGGGTCAGGTCCAGCACCGTGCGGGCGGCGTCCTCGTAGAGCGCCTTGCGTGCGGTGTGGGTGGCCAGGACCGATCCGTTGCCGGGGAGGGAGAGGCCGATGGCCTCGGTCAGGCAGTTCATCGAGTTGGCGGTGAACATGCCGGAACAGGATCCGCAGGTGGGACAGGCGTTCTCCTCGATGCGGAGGATGTCCTCGTCGGAGATCTTGTCGTTGACCGCCTCCGACATCGCGTCGACCAGGTCGAGCGTGCGCACCGTGCCGTCGACCAGCGTGGCGCGGCCCGACTCCATCGGCCCGCCGGAGACGAAGACGGTCGGGATGTTCAGGCGCAGGGCCGCGTTGAGCATGCCCGGGGTGATCTTGTCGCAGTTGGAGATGCAGATCAGGGCGTCGGCGCAGTGCGCCTCGACCATGTACTCCACGCTGTCCGCGATGAGGTCGCGGGAGGGGAGGCTGTAGAGCATGCCGCCGTGGCCCATGGCGATGCCGTCGTCGACGGCGATCGTGTTGAACTCGCGCGGGATGCCTCCGGCGGCGACGACCGCCTCGCTGACGATCCGGCCGACGGGGGCCAGGTGGGTGTGGCCCGGCACGAACTCCGTGAAGCTGTTGGCGACGGCGATGATCGGCTTGCGGCCGATGTCCGCGCCGGGTACCCCGGAGGCGCGCATAAGGGCGCGGGCGCCCGCCATGTTGCGGCCGTGGGTGACTGTGCGGGACCTCAGCGTGGGCATCGTCTTTTCGCTCCTTCTGCGTTGAAGACTGCTCTCGAGCGTACGCCGTTGGTGCCAGGATGTGGACCGGGCGTCCGCTATGCGGAAGCGTTGGGGGGCGGGGGGCGCCTGCGGCGGGCCTGTTCCCCTACCCGCCCCTTCCCGAAACCGGGGCTCCGCCCCGGACCCCGCGCCTCAAACGCCGGCGGGGCTTACAGGTAAGCCCCTGCGGCGATTGAGCAGCGGGGGTTCGGGGGCGGCGCCCCCGACCACGGAGGCGCGGGCTTACGCGGACGGCTCCGCCAGATACCGCTGGAGTGTCGGGGCCACCATCGCGACGATCTTCTCCGGCGGAGCGGACGCCAGTGGCTCGGCCTTCAGTACGTACCGCACGATCGCGATCCCCACCATGTGCGAAGCCGCAAGCTCCGCCCGGAACGTCGCGTCCGGGATGTCCAGGCTCGCCGCCACACGCTCCAGCAGGCGGCGGAGCACGAAGCTCCGGAGGACCTTCGCGGCGGCCTCGTGGGTGAGGGCGGAGCGGAGGACCGCCAGGAGGGGGGCCCGGGTCGTCGGGTTCTCCCAGATGCCGATGAAGGCGCGGGCCAGGCGTTCGCCCACGTCGTCGGGGTCGCCTTCGAGCACGGCCGGGACGAGCAGGGCCGGCTCGAAGGACAGCTCGATCGCGGCGGCGAAGACCTCGTCCTTCGTACCGAAGTAGTGGTGGACCAGCGCGGAGTCGACGCCGGCCGCCCGCGCGATGCCCCGGACCGAGGTCTTGTCGTACCCGCGCTCGGCGAACTCCGTGCGGGCGGCCTCCAGGATGCGGGTGCGCGCGTCCGGGCCGGTGTCCGACGCGGCGCGGGCGGGGCGGCCCCGACGCCTGGGGCCCGGTGCGTCGGGGGTCATGGGCGGGGGGCGTGCTCGGTGGACGCGGCGAGGTGGAGCCGGGTGAAGGCGAGCGCCTCGGCGAGGTCGGCCTCGCGTTCGGCGGTGGACATCGCGCGGCGGGTGTTGACCTCGATGACCACGTGCCCGTCGAAGCCGGAACCGGCCAGCCGCTCAAGGAGTTCCGCGCAGGGCTGGTCGCCCCGGCCGGGCACCAGGTGCTCGTCCTTGTTGGAACCCTTGCCGTCGGCCAGGTGGACGTGGGCCAGCCGGTCGCCCATCCGGTCCACCATCGCCAGGCCGTCCGTGCGCGCGGTGGCGGTGTGCGACAGGTCCACCGTGAAGTGCCGGTAGTCGTCGTTGGTGACGTCCCAGTCGGGGGCGTACGCGAGCATCTCGCGGTCCCGGTAGCGCCACGGGTACATGTTCTCGACGGCGAACCGGACGTCCGTCTCGTCGGCCATCCGCCAGATTCCGCTGACGAAGTCACGGGCGTAATTCCGCTGCCACCGGAACGGCGGGTGCACGACGACCGTCGACGCGCCCAGCTTCTCGGCGGCGGCGCGTGCCCGCTGGAGCTTGACCCACGGATCGGTCGACCAGACCCGCTGGGTGATCAGCAGACACGGCGCGTGGACGGCGAGTATCGGCACCTGGTGGTAGTCGGAGAGCCGGCGCAGCGCCTCGATGTCCTGGCTGACCGGGTCGGTCCAGACCATGACCTCGACGCCGTCGTAGCCGAGGCGCGCGGCGATCTCGAAGGCCGTCGCCGTCGACTCCGGATAGACCGAGGCCGTCGACAGGGCGACCTTCGCATCCGGGACGCGCACCACTGGTTCTGCCACGCAGACAGCGTACGGGCAGTGCCGCGCCCCGCCGAGGGAGAGCGGCGGAAAGTGACCAGGGCCGCACCACCGGCCGCCCCGCTCAGTCCAGCGCCGCTTCCCCGTCCGAGGGCAGGTGGTCCAGGCGGCGCAGGATCACGCCCTCACGCAGCGCCCACGGGCAGATCTCCAGCTCGTCCACGTCGAGCAGGTCCATCGCGCCCTCCGCGACGAGCGCCCCGGCCAGCAGCTGCGCGGCCCGGCCCTCGGACACGCCGGGCAGGGTCCCGCGCTCCTCGGCGGTCATCGCGGCCAGCTTCGGCACCCACTCCTCCAGCGCCTTGCGGCTGAGGGTGCGCGGCACGTACTGGCCCTCGGCGGAGCGCGCCGCGCCCGCGATCCTGGCGAGCTGCTTGAACGTCTTGGAGGTCGCCACCACGTGGTCCGGGCGGCCGATCCGGGCGAAGTCGCCGACGCTGCGGGCGATGCGCGCCCGTACGTGCCGGCGCAGCGCCTTGACCTCGGCCGGGTCCGGCGGGTCGCCCGGCAGCCAGCCGGCGGTGAGGCGTCCGGCGCCCAGCGGCAGCGAGACCGCGGCGGCCGGTTCCTCGTCCATGCCGTACGCGATCTCCAGGGAACCGCCGCCGATGTCGAGGACCAGCAGCTTGCCCGCCGACCAGCCGTACCAGCGGCGGGCGGCGAGGAAGGTGAGCCGCGCCTCCTCCGTACCGCTGAGGACCGCGAGGTCGACGCCCGTCTCCTCCCGTACCCGCTCCAGCACCTGGTCGGCGTTGCTCGCGTCGCGTACCGCGGAGGTGGCGAAGGCGAGGACGTCCTCGCAGCCCTTGTCCTCGGCGGCTTCGAGCGCGCCCGCGATGGTCCCGACCAGCCGGTCCACGCCGAGCGGGCCGATCGCGCCGTCCTCGTCGAGGAGTTCGGCGAGGCGCAGCTCGGCCTTGTGCGAGTGCGCGGGCAGCGGGCGGGCGCCGGGGTGGGCGTCCACCACCAGCAGATGAACCGTGTTCGACCCCACGTCGAGGACTCCGAGTCTCATGCAGGGCACGCTACTGCCGGTGGCGGACTCAGGCCGACCGTCAACTGGAGGGCGGCGTCGCGGGGCTGGGCACGCACATCTGCGGCGTTGTCGTCAATCACCATGGCTCCGCCATGCCTCAATCCTCCGCCTTGCAGCTGCACGCGCCCAGCCCCGCTCCTTGACCCGCCCTCCAGTTGACGGTCGGCCTTACTCTGGGCCCGTGCCAAAGACGAAAAAGGCGAAGCCGGGCAAAGCCACGAAGAAGCGGGACATCGAGGCCGAGACCCCGCAGGACATCAAGCACGTCGAGAAGGTGGAGATGCACACGCCGGCGGCAGAGCCGGATCCCTCCGACGAGACGGAGCTGGACTTCGCGCGCGCCTGGGTGGAGTTCCCCGACCCCGCCGACGACGAGCAGGTCTTCCGCTGCGATCTGACCTGGCTGACGTCCCGGTGGACGTGCATCTTCGGCAGCGGCTGCCAGGGCATCCAAGCGGGCCGCGCCGACGACGGCTGCTGCACGCTGGGCGCCCATTTCTCGGATGAGGACGACGAGAAGCGCGTGGCCGGTCATGTCGCGCGCCTCACTCCGGAGCTGTGGCAGTTCCACGACGTGGGTACGGAGACGGGCTGGACCCAGACCGACGACGACGGGGACCGCCAGACGCGGCGCTGGCAGGGCTCGTGCATCTTCCAGAACCGGCCGGGCTTTGCCGCAGGGGCGGGCTGCTCGCTGCACATCCTGGCGCTGCGTGAGGGCCGGGAGCCGCTGGAGACCAAGCCGGACGTGTGCTGGCAGCTGCCCGTACGGCGTACGTACGAGTGGATCGACCGGCCCGACGACACCCGGGTGCTCCAGGTGTCGATCGGTGAGTACGACCGGCGGGGCTGGGGCCCGGGCGGCCACGACCTGCACTGGTGGTGCACGTCGGCGACCTCGGCGCACGGGGCCGGTGAGCCGGTGTACGTGTCGTACCGGCCGGAACTCATCGAGCTGATGGGCAAGGAGGCGTACGCCACGCTGACCGAGCTCTGCGAGCAGCGGCTCGCCTCGCTGCTGCCGATGGCCCCGCACCCGGCGGACCCGGCGTAGGGCCTTCTCTTCGGACCGGGCCGCACGGTCAGTCCGCGCGGGGCGGGGTGCTCGGGCCCTTCGGCGGGGCGGGCGGTCCGGAGGAGGAGTCGGCCGGGTCCGGGGTCGGGCTCGGGTCGGACTCCGTCGGCGTCGGTGTCGGCGTGGGGTCGGTGGGGTCCGGCGTCGGCGTGGACGGGTCCGGCGTGGACGGGTCCGGCGTGGACGGGTCCGGGTCCGGCGGGGTGGTCCTCGGCGGGGCCGGGCGCGGGTGCAGACCGCGCGGCGAGGCGCCGGGGGTGGGCGCCTTGGCCCCGTAGCCGTGCAGCGCGACGACCGCGCCCGAGGGGGCGAGGGTGAGGTGCGCGGTCCAGGGTCCTGCGGGCTGCCGCGCGTGGTCCACGAGGGCGCGGATCGTGACGCTGCCGCCGGCCGGGAGCTTCCCGGAGGTACGGCTCAGGCTCACCCAGGACCGGTCGGTGGCGGCGGACCAGGAGACCGGTCCGGCCTTCGACGCGGTGAGGGTGATCAGGGTGGCGGAGCCGGCGGTGCCGGTCCGCACGGTGAGCCGGCCCCCGCCGTGCGCGCCGGGCTCGCCGGAGGGGTCGGCGCCCTTGCTGATGATCTCCGCGGAGACCTCGGGCAGGGAGTCCTTGCCGGTGAAGCGGGAACCGGCGTCCGGGCGGGCGTTGCCCGCGTTCTCGTAGTCGTCGTAGGGGGCCTGCGCCGCACCGGTCCCGTTGTCGGCGGCGCTGACCGCCGGGCCCTCGCGGCCCTCGCCGGTCAGGGGCGCGCCCCGGTAGGCGGACCACAGGGCGATGACCGGGGCGGCGACCACGGTGGCGACGACCGTCGTCGTCATGACCCGGGAGCGCAGCCGGTCGCGGCGGGCCGCGTGGTCCTTGGGGTCCATGGGGAAGCCGGTGCGGTCGAAGCGTGGTGTGGCGGACCGATTCTTCTGGTGTTTCTGCGCGTGCAGCATGGCCACGTACGCGGACGGCCTCGGGGCCTCCACGACCGGCAGCACGGCGGCCGGGGTCACCGTCTTCCCGGGCCACGGCCCCTCGGCCCCGGCGCGCTCGGCGGCGCGGCGGCAGCGCGGGCAGTCGTCCACGTGCCGGACGAGCTCGCGGCGGAGCGTGGGCGAGAGGAGCGCGCGGTGGTCGCCGGTGAGCCGGCCGGCCGTGGGGCAGTTGCCCGTCTCCACGACGGCGAGGGCGGCCCGGGTGCGCTCGACCTCGCAGGCGGCGCCCGCCAGCAGCTCGCGGGCGGCCGTGCGGTCGAGGCCGAGGACGGCGGCGACGGCGCGCGGGGTCAGTCCGTGCCGGACGGCGAGCTCCAGGGCCTCGCGCTGCTCCGGTGTGGTGCCCGCGGCCTCGGGCCAGGCCAGCTGGGCCAGCTCCCGGCGGTGCGCCTCGGCGACGGGGGCGCTTTCGGGCGGGGCGGGCGCGGTCGCGGCGGTGTGCGGGGCCGGCGACGGCGCGGTGCGGCCCGCGCGGCGGGCGGGGCGGGCGGCCGCCGGGGCGTGGCGGTCCTCGTCGGCGGGCCTGCGGTGCGGGGGGCGGGCGGGGTCGGGGCGGCGGTGGGCGCGGCGGCCCTGCTTCTGCTCGGTGAGCCGGCGCAGACAGGTCCACCTGGCCAGGGCGTACAGCCAGGTTTTACGTTCCTCCTCGCCGGCCGGGCAGCGGGAGCCCTGCCGTTCGGCCAGGGCCAGGACGCCGCCCAGCGCCTCGGTGGCGGCGTCGTGGTCGCAGAGGACGGAGAGGCAGTAGGTGAAGAGGCCGTCGAGATGCGGCTCGTAGCGGGCGGGCGGCTTCTTCGGGGCGGCGTGCGAGGAGTGGGGCGCGCGATGCTGTCCCCGGTGCGCGCCGGGGGTGTTCGTCGGAGTCTCCAGCCTGCTGCTCGTCACCTTGCGACCGTAGGCGTGGCGCCTCACCCGCTCGCGCCGCTTGAGTAGATTTAACCCTTACGGGTGAACGTATGGCGCGATAAGGGGCGGGCGTTCCCGGCCGCGCTGTCAGACCCCACCGATACGGTGGCGCCATGGCTGCCCGTACGAAATCCGCGAAGGACCGGCCGTCCTACCGCTGCACCGAATGCGGCTGGACCACCGCGAAGTGGCTCGGGCGCTGCCCCGAGTGCCAGGCGTGGGGGACGGTCGAGGAGTTCGGCGGCGCCCCCGCCGTCCGGACCACGGCCGCGGGGCGGGTCTCCACCGCCGCGCTGCCCATCGGCCAGGTGGACAGCCGGCAGGCCACCGCCCGGCCGACCGGGGTGAGCGAGCTGGACCGGGTGCTGGGCGGCGGTCTGGTGCCCGGGGCCGTCGTGCTGCTCGCGGGCGAGCCGGGCGTCGGGAAGTCCACGCTGCTGCTCGACGTCGCGGCGAAGGCGGCGACCGACGAGCACCGGACGCTGTATGTGACGGGTGAGGAGTCCGCGTCCCAGGTCCGGATGCGGGCCGACCGCATCCATGCGATCAGTGACCACCTGTATCTGGCGGCGGAGACCGATCTGTCGGCGGTCCTCGCCCACCTCGACGCGGTCAAGCCCTCGCTGCTGATCCTGGACTCGGTGCAGACCGTGGCCTCGCCGGAGATCGAGGGCGCGCCGGGCGGGATGGCGCAGGTCCGCGAGGTGGCGGGGGCGCTGATCCGGGCCTCCAAGGAGCGCGGGATGTCGACGCTGCTCGTGGGCCATGTCACCAAGGACGGCGCGATCGCCGGGCCCAGGCTCCTGGAGCACCTGGTGGACGTGGTGCTGTCCTTCGAGGGCGACCGCCATGCCCGGCTGCGTCTGGTGCGCGGCATCAAGAACCGGTACGGGGCGACCGACGAGGTCGGCTGCTTCGAGCTGCACGACGAGGGGATCACCGGCCTCGCCGATCCGTCCGGCCTGTTCCTCACGCGGCGCGACGAGCCGGTGCCGGGCACCTGCCTGACCGTGACGCTGGAGGGCAAGCGGCCCCTGGTCGCGGAGGTGCAGGCGCTGACGGTGGACTCGCAGATCCCGTCGCCCCGGCGGACCACGTCGGGCCTGGAGACCTCCCGGGTTTCGATGATGCTCGCGGTCCTGGAGCAGCGCGGCCGGATCAGCGCGCTGGGCAAGCGGGACATCTACAGCGCGACGGTGGGCGGGGTGAAGCTGACCGAGCCGGCCGCCGACCTGGCGATCGCGCTGGCGCTGGCGAGTGCGGCGAGCGACACACCGCTGCCGAAGAACCTGGTGGCGATCGGCGAGGTGGGGCTCGCGGGCGAGGTCAGACGGGTCACGGGGGTGCAGCGCCGGCTGGCCGAGGCGCACCGGCTGGGGTTCACGCACGCCCTGGTCCCGACCGATCCGGGCAAGGTCCCGGCCGGTATGAAGGTGACGGAAGTGGCCGACATGGGCGACGCGCTCAGGGCACTCCCGCGCCGGACCCGCGCACAGGCCCCCCGGGAGGACGACGCACGCCGGTAGACTTTGCCCTGGTCTCGCCCGTCCGTACGAACGGTACGAGGGACGTAGGGTCCTTCGATGGAATTGGGCCTGCTCCGTAGCGACAGGCCACGAGGGCACCGCAGACCTGTGACCGGAGGAGTGCAGTGGCAGCCAGCGACCGGGCAGCATCGCCCGGAAAGTCCGGCCAAACCACGGGCAACGAGGCGCTGATCCGCGCCTCGTTGAGCGCCGTCGCGCCCGGAATGGCCCTGCGGGACGGCCTGGAGCGCATTCTCCGCGGCAACACCGGGGGGCTGATCGTGCTCGGCATGGACAAGACCGTCGAGTCGATGTGCACGGGCGGCTTCGTGCTGGACGTGGAGTTCACCGCGACCCGGCTGCGGGAGCTGGCCAAGCTGGACGGCGCCCTGATCCTCGACAAGGACATGACCAAGATCCTGCGCGCCGGTGTGCAGCTGGTCCCGGACGCGTCGATCCCCACCGAGGAGACCGGCACCCGGCACCGCACGGCGGACCGGGTCTCCAAGCAGTGCAATTTCCCGGTCGTCTCGGTCTCCCAGTCGATGCGCCTGATCGCGCTGTACGTGAACGGGGAGCGGCGGGTCCTGGAGGAGTCGGCGGCGATCCTGTCCCGCGCCAACCAGGCCCTCGCCACGCTGGAGCGGTACAAGCTGCGGCTGGACGAGGTCGCCGGGACGCTCTCCGCGCTGGAGATCGAGGACCTGGTGACCGTCCGGGACGTGACGGCGGTGGCCCAGCGCCTGGAGATGGTCCGCCGGATCGCGACGGAGATCGCGGAGTACGTGGTGGAGCTCGGCACCGACGGGCGGCTGCTCTCGCTCCAGCTGGACGAGCTGATCGCGGGCGTGGAGCCGGAGCGCGAGCTGGTCGTGCGGGACTACGTGCCGGAGCCGACCGCGAAGCGTTCGCGCACGGTGGCGGAGGCGCTGACCGAGCTGGACTCGCTGTCCCACACGGAGCTGCTCGAACTCCCGGTGGTGGCGCGGGCGCTGGGCTACAGCGGCTCGCCGGAGACGCTGGACTCGGCGGTGTCGCCGCGCGGTTTCCGGCTGCTGGCGAAGGTGCCCCGGCTGCCGGGCGCGATCATCGACCGGCTCGTGGAGCACTTCGGCGGCCTGCAGAAGCTGCTCGCGGCGAGCGTGGACGACCTCCAGACGGTGGACGGGGTCGGCGAGGCCCGGGCGCGCAGCGTGCGCGAGGGCCTGTCCCGGCTGGCCGAGTCGTCCATCCTCGAACGGTACGTGTAGCCCCCGGCGGTCGGTCCTTCGGCGCTCAGTCCTTCGCGAGGACGAACGAGGCGCGCTGCACGGGCTGACCCGGCGCCTTCGCCTCCACGAGGTACGTGCCCGGCTTGGCCTTGCCCGCGGGCGGCGTCGCGCACTTGGGGGCGCTGCGGTCGCGGTCCCACTCCACGGTGTGCACGACGGTCGTCCCGGCGGGCACCTCGATCAGGGCGGGCTTCGGGTTGCGCGGGCAGTCCTCGGACGACCAGACCTCGTCGTCGTCCCCGCCCGCCTCGGTGACGGTGAGCACCGCGCTCTTCGGCCCGAAGTCGGCCTTGCAGGCGGTGGACGAGGTGTTCGTGACGAACAGCCGGAACTTCGGCTTCTCGTCGGGGGCGTAGCTGAGTTCGGTCTTCAGGGTGAGCCGGATCGCGCCGGCGGTGCAGTCGGCGAGCGAGGAGCCGGCCGGGACCGGGCGCGCGGTCTGGGCCCCCTCGCCCGTGCCGGAGCCGGTGGAACCGGAAGCGGAGCCCGAACCGGTTTCCTGGCCACCGCCGTTGGTGTCCGAGGAGCCCGAGGAGCCGCCCGTACCGGCGGAACCGCCGCCCGAACTGCCGTCCTTGCCACCGTCGCTGCCGCCGGAGCCGTCCGAATCGCCGCTCCCGCCGGGCTGTTCGGTGATCGCGGGGCCGGAACCGGAGGGTCCGGGTGTGATCGATCCGGCGGGCCCTGAACTCGGCGGCTTGGAGTCGTCGTGGTGATCCCCATTGCCGTCACGGGAGGTGACGGCCCATGCGATCAGCAGCGCGAGCAGCACGACCAGGGCCGCCGCGACCGCCCTCCGTCGCCAGTAGATGCTGGAGGGTAGCGGACCGATCGGATTGCGCAGAGATCCCACGGCGCAAACTGTACGAGAGATCCGGCCCAACTCCCGCCCCACCCGCCGCCTTGATCCCCAAGTTTTCCGGATCATCATTCCGCGAAGGCCAGTTCGGCCGCCGAGCACGCCCGATATGACCCTGTGCGATGAAACGTTTGCGCAGGGTCAGCACCCCCGGCCGGGCGGAAAACGGGCCATCGGCCAGTTGCCGCAACGGCTCGCGGGGCGTGGGGCCTCCGACCGGAACGCCGTGTCAGGATCGAAGGTGCGATGACTGCCACGACTGCGACACAGACGCCCCCCGCCTCCCTCCACACCCCCGTCATCGGGTGGTTCGACCAGCACGCCCGCGATCTGCCCTGGCGCCGCCCCGAAGCGGGTGCCTGGGGTGTGATGGTGAGCGAGTTCATGCTGCAGCAGACCCCCGTCAGCCGGGTCCTCCCGGTGTACGAGCAGTGGCTCGCCCGCTGGCCGCGCCCCGCCGACCTCGCGGCCGAGCCGCCCGGCGAGGCGGTCCGCGCCTGGGGCCGGCTCGGCTACCCGCGCCGCGCCCTGCGCCTGCACGGGGCCGCCCAGGCGATAACGGAACGCCATGGCGGTGACGTACCGAGTGAGCACGCCCAGCTCCTCGCCCTGCCCGGCATCGGCGAGTACACGGCGGCGGCCGTGGCCTCGTTCGCGTACCGGCAGCGTCACGCCGTCCTCGACACCAACGTCCGCCGGGTCTTCGCACGGGCCGCGACCGGCATCCAGTACCCGCCGAACGCGACGACCGCCGCCGAGCGCAGGCTCGCCCGGGAGCTGCTGCCCGACGAGGACGAGCGGGCGGCCCGCTGGGCGGCGGCCACGATGGAGCTGGGCGCCCTCGTCTGCACCGCGAAGAACGAGGACTGCTCGCGCTGCCCGATCGCGGAGCAGTGCGCCTGGCGGCTGGCCGGGAAGCCCGCGCACCAGGGGCCGCCGCGCCGGGGCCAGACCTACGCCGGCACGGACCGGCAGGTGCGCGGCAGGCTCCTCGCCGTGCTGCGCGAGGCGGTCGGCCCGGTGCCGCAGGCGGCGCTGGACGCGGTGTGGGACGAGCCGGTGCAGCGCGCCCGGGCGCTGGACGGGCTGGTCGCCGACGGCCTGGTCGAGCCGCTGGCCGGCGCCCGCTACCGGCTGCCGCTGACCTGAGGGACCGGGCCGTCCCACCCGCGTAACAGCGTCCGCCCGCCTTCGTAACAACGGCCGACAGGGTCCGTCCGCTCCGTGACAATGACGGGGTGGGCGGGCCTTTCGCGCGTCCGGCGCGGGATCGTTTGTCCGGTCTCCTCCCCGCGCTGTTACACAACCGATGGACAGCCGTGCGCCCGCCTACGGCTGCCCCGCACAGCCTCGTGACAACCGCTCCGTAGCGTCTGCGACGTCAGCCGGAAACGACCACCGGCGGACGGCGGTACGAGCGGTTCAACGGGGATCCACGGGGATGGAGGCGGTTGTGATGGCGCAGGGCGAGGTGCTCGGCTTTGA
Organism: Streptomyces sp. NPDC097595; assembly: GCF_044761525.1. Lineage (NCBI taxonomy): Bacteria > Bacillati > Actinomycetota > Actinomycetes > Kitasatosporales > Streptomycetaceae > Streptomyces > Streptomyces sp. NPDC097595. The sequence continues at coordinate 17,164 of NZ_JBIWCN010000027.1, forward strand.
AGAGTACGTACGGACCCGGCAGGAGGCGCTGCTGCGCAGTGCGCGCCGGCTCGTCCCGGACCCGGTGGACGCCCAGGACCTGCTCCAGACCGCGCTGGCCCGGACCTACGGCCGCTGGGACCGCATCGAGGACAAGTCCCTCGCCGACGCCTATCTGCGCCGCGTCATGATCAACACCCGCACCGAGTGGTGGCGGGCGCGCAAGCTGGACGAGGTGCCCACCGAGCAGCTGCCCGACGCGAGCATCGAGGACGGCACCGAGCAGCGCGCCGACCGCGCCCTGCTGATGGACATCCTGGGCGTGCTGGCTCCCAAGCAGCGCAGTGTCGTCGTCCTGCGACACTGGGAGCAGATGAGCACGGAGGAGACGGCGGCGGCGCTCGGCATGTCGGCCGGTACGGTGAAGAGCACGCTGCACCGTGCGCTGGCGCGGCTGCGCCAGGAGCTGGAGAACAGGGAAGCGGCGAGCCGGGAAGTCCGGCTCGCCGAGGAGCGGGGGCGGGAGCGGTGCGCGGCCTGACAGGCAGCGGTGACGACGGCACGGTCACCGGCACAACGGGCGGGGGAACGGCCGGCGCCGGCAGACGCCGGCTGACCGGCTGGGCGGCGAGCAGCGCGGCCCTGGCCGGCCTCGCCGTCTTCGGGCTGTTCGCCGTCAGCTGCTCCACCGGCGGCACGGGGACCCGGGACGAGGGCCCGGCGGGCGCCGAGCCGGTCGCCCAGGTCACCCCGAGCAGCACGGCCGCCGCCACGGCGAAGCCCGCGCCCCGGGTGGACGCCGTGGCGCTGCTCAAGGCCGACCCGAAGGTGAGCGGGCGGGTCCGGATGGACCTGAAGGCGTGCAGCGGCGACGAGTATCCGGTGGACACCTCGTACGGCAGGATCACCGGCGGCCAGTCCGCCGACGTCGTGGTGAACGTGATGACCTGCGGTGACTCGGTGGGGGTCGGCACCTACGTCTACCGGCCGCGCGCCAATGGGACGTACGAGAACGTCTTCGCCGTCGAGCAGCCCGCCGTCTACGGCACCATCGACCGCGGGGACCTGGTGGTGACGACCCAGGTGTACGAGAAGAAGGACTCGGTGGCCTATCCCTCGGGCGACGAGGTGATCACGTACCACTGGGCGGGCGGCCGGTTCAACGAGCAGGACCGGGTGCGCAACGACTACAACCGAGCCGTGGGCGCGGGCGACGGGGACCTTCCCGAGCCCTCGGAACCGCCCAGGAACTGAGAGCTTTCCGATGGCCGAGACCCATGTGCTGTTCGTCGAGGACGACGACGTCATCCGCGAGGCCACCCAGCTCGCGCTGGAGCGGGTCGGCTTCGCGGTCACCGCGGTGCCCGACGGGCTGGCCGGCCTCGAAGCCTTCCGGGCGGACCGTCCCGACATCGCGCTGCTCGACGTCATGGTCCCCGGTCTGGACGGGGTCAGCCTCTGCCGCCGCATCCGGGACGAGTCGACGGTCCCCGTGATCATGCTGTCGGCGCGGGCCGACTCGATCGACGTGGTCCTCGGCCTGGAGGCCGGCGCGGACGACTACGTGACCAAGCCCTTCGACGGGGCGGTCCTGGTGGCCCGGATCAGGGCGGTGCTGCGCCGCTTCGGCCATGCGTCGGGCGGCCGGGCGGACGGCGGGCAGCCGGAGACCGAGGCCGTCGGCGGGGTGCTGGTCTTCGGGGACCTGGAGGTCGACACCGAGGGCATGGAGGTCCGCAGGGGCGGTGCGCAGGTGGGGCTGACGCCGACCGAGATGCGGCTGCTCCTGGAGTTCTCCTCGGCGCCCGGCACCGTGCTCTCCCGGGACAAGCTCCTCGAACGGGTCTGGGACTACGGCTGGGGCGGGGACACCCGGGTCGTGGACGTCCATGTGCAGCGGCTGCGCACGAAGATCGGCCAGGACCGGATCGAGACGGTCCGCGGCTTCGGCTACAAGCTCCGGGCATGAGGCGGCCCGCCCTGCGGACGGGTGTCCGCTGGAAGATCAGCATCGCCATCGCGGCGGTCGGCGCCCTGATCGCGGTCGCGCTGAGCCTGGTGGTGCACAACGCGGCCCGCGTCTCGATGCTGGAGAACGCCCGCGAGGTCCAGCTGGAGCGGCTGACCTACGCGCAACTGCTGTTCGAGGCGAAGAAGACGAAGAAGGCCGACCCCCGGTTCGGGGCGAAGCTCAACGATCCGACGATGCCGCAGAGCCTGCGCGAGGAGGTCCGGCGCAACCGCCGGGCCACGCATGTGGAGGAGTCCGGCGGGGTGCCCGACGTCTGGGCGGCCGTGCCGGTGGGCAACGGGAACGTGCTGTCGCTGCACACCCGGTTCGCGGACCGCTCGACCACGATCATGGGCGACCTGGACCGGGCCCTGATCATCGGTTCGGTCTCGGTGGTCCTCGGCGGCTCCGCGCTGGGCGTGCTGATCGGCGGCCAGCTCTCGCGCCGGCTGCGCAAGGCGGCCGCGGCGGCGGGCAGGGTCGCCCAGGGCAACACGGACGTCCGGGTCAGGGACGCGGTCGGCGGGGTCGTGCGCGACGAGACGGACGAGCTGGCCGGCGCGGTGGACGCGCTGACCGACGCGCTGAACGGGCGGATCGAGGCGGAGCGCCGGGTCACCGCGGACATCGCGCACGAGCTGCGTACGCCGGTGACCGGGCTGCTCACGGCGGCCGAGCTGCTGCCGCCGGGCCGCCCGACGGAGCTGGTACGCGACCGGGCCCAGGCGATGCGCACGCTGGTCGAGGACGTGCTTGAGGTGGCCCGGCTGGACAGCGCTTCGGAGCGGGCCGAGCTCCAGGAGATCGCGCTCGGCGAGTTCGTCAGCCGGCGGGTCGCGCTGCTGGACCCGGAGGTCCGGGTGCAGGTCGTCCACGACTCCTGGGTCAACACGGACCCCCGCCGCCTGGAACGCATCCTCGGCAATCTGCTGGGCAACGCGGCCAAGCACGGGGCGACCCCGGTGGAGGTCACGGTCGAGGGCCGGGTGGTCCGGGTCCGCGACCACGGGCCCGGTTTTCCGGCGGCGCTGCTGCGGGAGGGGCCGAGCCGGTTCCGTACCGGGTCGACCGACCGGGCCGGGCGCGGGCACGGTCTTGGGCTGACGATCGCGGCGGGCCAGGCCCGGGTGCTCGGGGCCCGGCTGACCTTCCGGAACGCGGCGCCGGAGGGCGCGGCGGAGGGCAGCGGCGGGGCGGTCGCGGTGCTGTGGCTGCCCGAGCACGCGCCGACGGCCACGGGCAGCTATCCGATGCTCCAGTTCGCGGAGCAGCGGAGCCCGGAGCCGGGGAGCTGATACGGGCGAGGGCCCCAGGACGCGTGGTCCCGGGGCCCTCTTCGTACAGCCGTGTCCGGTCAGATCTCCGCGACCACCGGGGCGGCCTTCGCCTCGGGGCCCGCGCCCCGCAGCGGGACCTCCTTGACGAACAGGGAGGCGACGACCGCGACCAGGCCGACGGAGGCGCCGACGAGGAACGCGATGTGGGTGCCGGACGACACCGCGAACTCGTACGCCTCGCGGACCGGCACCGGCAGCTTGGCCAGGCTCGCCGCGTCCAGCTGGGCGGAGTGCGCGGTGGCCGCGCCGCCGCCGTGGGCCGCCATCTCGTCCTGGACCTTGCCGGTGAACAGCGCGCCCATGATGGCGACGCCGAAGGAGCTGCCGAGCGTACGGAACAGGGTGGTCGAGGAGGAGGCGACGCCCATGTCCTTCAGCTCGACGCTGTTCTGCGCGACGAGCATCGTGATCTGCATCAGGAAGCCCATGCCGGCGCCGAGCACCGCCATGTAGAGCCCGGAGGTGAAGCGGCTGGTGCCGGTGTCCATCTGCGCGAGCAGGAAGAGGCCGACGACCATGAGGATCGAGCCCACGACGGGGAAGACCTTGTACTTGCCGGTGCTGGTGGTGACCCGGCCCGCGATGAGCGAGACGACCATCATGGAGAGCAGCATCGGCAGGAGCAGCAGCCCCGAGTTGGTCGCGGAGGCGTGCTGCACGGACTGCTGGTAGAGCGGCAGGAACAGCACCGCGCCGAACATCACGAACCCGGCCATGAAGCCGACCACGGACATGAGCGTGAAGTTGCGGTTGCGGAAGATGTGGAGCGGGATCATCGGCTCGGCGGCCTTGGTCTCCACGAAGAGGAAGCCGGCCAGCGCGGCGACGCCGATCGCGATGAGCTCCATGATGACCGCGGAGTTCCAGTCGTACTCGGAACCGCCCCAGGTGGTGACCAGCACGATCGCGGTGATGCCGATGGTGAGCAGCGCGGCGCCGAGGTAGTCGACGTTCCGCTTGGTGCGCTCGCGCTTGGGCAGGTGCAGCACGGCGGTGATCATGATCAGTGCGACGGCGCCGAGCGGCAGGTTGATGTAGAAGCTCCAGCGCCAGCCGAGGTGGTCGGTGATGGTGCCGCCGACCAGCGGGCCGCCGATCATGGCGATGGCCATCACGCCGGCCATCATGCCCTGGTACTTGCCGCGCTCGCGGGGCGGCACGAGGTCGCCGATGATCGCCATGACGCCGACCATCAGACCGCCGGCGCCGAGGCCCTGGACGGCCCGGAAGCCGATCAGCTGGCCCATGTCCTGGGCCATGCCGCTGAGGACCGAGCCGATCAGGAAGATCACGATGGACGTGAGGAAGATGCCCTTGCGTCCGTACATGTCGCCGAGCTTGCCCCAGATGGGCGTGGAGGCGGCGGTGGCCAGGGTGTACGCGGTGACGACCCAGGAGAGGTGTTCGAGGCCGCCGAGGTCACCGACGATCGTCGGCATCGCGGTGCCGACGATCAGGTTGTCGAGCATCGCGAGCAGCATGGCGATCATCAGGGCGAGCACCACCACCCGGACACTGCGCTGCGGCGGAGCCGACGGCTCCGCCTTCGTGGCCGGTGGTCCGCCCGCCTTCCCGTCCGCCGTCTTCATCAGGTCCGCCATCTTCCCCAACTCCCCAGTCACCCGCCACCGAGCCCTTACTTGCCGCCCGGCTAGTTGCTTACACTGGAGGAAGGTAGCCCCGTAACTAGCCGGGCGTCAAGTAAGTTAATGGGAGAGCAGCATGGGCAGCACGTCGCAGCCGCGCCGGGGCAATACTCGCCAGCGCATCCAGGACGTCGCCCTGGGGCTCTTCGCCGAGCAGGGTTACGAGAAGACCTCGCTCCGGGAGATCGCCGAGAAGCTGGACGTCACCAAGGCGGCGCTCTACTACCACTTCAAGACGAAGGAAGACATCCTCGTCTCCATCTTCGAGGACCTGAACCGGCCGGTGGAGGAGCTGATCGCCTGGGGCGAGACGCAGCCGCGCACCCTGGAGACCAAGACGGAACTGCTCCACCGCTACAGCGACGCGATGGCCGACGCCGCCCCGCTCTTCCGCTTCATGCAGGAGAACCAGGCGACGGTACGGGATCTGAGCATCGGCGACACGATCAAGCACCGGGTGCTCGGCCTGGTGGACCTCATCAAGGAACCGGACGCCCCGCTCACCGACCAGGTGCGGTGCTTCAGCGCGCTCTTCACCCTGCACGCCGGGATGCTCGCGCTGAGGGACGTCGAAGGCGACCCCGAGGAGAAGCGCAAGGCCGCTCTCGAAGTCGCCGTCGAACTGGTCACCCGGGCCCACGACCCGGAAACCCCCCGGTAGCCCTGCTCGGGAGCAGGGGCCGGGGGGCCGGGAGCACGGGCCGGATCAGACGTTGATGCCGTGCTTGTGCAGGAAGTTGACCGGGTTGACCGCCGAACCGTAGTTCGGGGTGGTCCGGATCTCGAAGTGCAGGTGCGGGCCGCTGGTGTTGCCGGTGTTGCCGGACAGGGCGATCTTCTCGCCCTTCTTCACGTGCTGGCCGATGTGCACGTCGATCTTGGACAGGTGCGCGTACTGCGAGTACGTGCCGTTGCCGTGCGAGATCACGATGGCGTTGCCGTACGCGGGGCCGTCGCCGCCGCCGTTCGGGCCGGCCTTCACGATCGTGCCGCTGTGGGCGGCCTCGACCTTGGTGCCGATCGGCACGGCGAAGTCCTGGCCGGAGTGCTTGTGGGCCCAGCGGCTGCCGTCGTTGCCGAAGCTCGCGGTCAGGCTGTAGTGGCTGACCGGGGTCTCCCACGGAAGCTTGGCGATGGCCTTCTTCTTCGCGGCGGCCTTCTTCTTCGCGGCTTCCTTCTTCTTCGCCGCGTCGGCCTTCTTCTCGGCCGCGTGCTTGGCCGCGGCCTTGCCCTGCGCGGTGGCCTGCTGGGCGACCGAGTCGGCGGTGGCCGAGGAGACCAGGGCGGGGGCCTGGGGGGCGTCCGCAGTGCCGGCCGCGAACGCAGCGCCCGCACCGAGAACCATCGACGTCCCCAGGCCGGCTGCCACGACGGCTCCACGGACACGGGAAACGGACGGGCGGCGGGACTGGAACGTAACGCGCTTCGACATAAGCGGAAATCCTCCGGAGATGACTGGACCCGGCGGCGTGCCGGGCTGGCCATACCTTGGTAACCCGCACCCCCGCCGGTACTCAAACACCCCATCTACGATCAAAAGCCGTAGAAGGCACCCCGGGAATTCACCGGCGGGACCCCCACCGAAACCCCACCGGAGGGCTCCCGAAAGTCCTCCCCGGAACAGGTTTAGGCCCAGTTCCAAACCGCCCTAACCAGACAAACGCCCTCTGTACGGGCATACGCCCCCGAACACGCCGAGGGCCCGGCCGCCGCAGGGCCGAAAGGCCCCCGACGGATCGGGCCCGTTGCTCCTAAGGCGGCTAGTAGGCCCCGAATGGCCTGTGCGCCTTGTCACCGGCGGTGGGACCGAAGGCCGTCCGTTTCGGGACCTTCGGCCCGGTGCCGATCGCTATGCGACGGGCAGCGCGGTCACCTTCTTGGCGTGCACGGCGACCACATGCTTGCCGCCCGCGGCCAGGTACCAGCGGTCGAGGTCGCCGGAGCCGTCGTTGTACGTCCACAGCAGCTTGCCGTCCGCCGGGTCGAAGGCGTGGATCCCACCGTTCTTGTCGAACGTGGTCGCCCCGTAGAGGACGCCGCCCACCTTGGCGAACTGCCAGGGGGCGTCGATGTCCAGGCTCTCCGGGTTGTGCCAGTGGCGCTTCCCGGTCGCCGGATCGACCGCCCACAGGGCGTGGGCGGTGTCCGAGGCGTAGAGGACGCCGTCCAGCACGGCCGGGTCGTTGAAGCGGCTGTACTTCTCGGTCGCGAGGGACCAGCGCTCGGCGCCCGTCTCCAGGTCGAGGGCGCGCAGCTGCTCACCGGTCGCGAAGATGACCAGGCCCTCGTGGACCTCGAAGCCGCGGTTGCTGCTGCGGCCGATCTTCTTCGTCCAGACCTGGTGGCCGGTGGCGGTGTCGCGGACCGTGAGGTTCTCGCGGAAGTCCGTGTAGACGAGGCGCTTGCCGGAGACCCGCGCCGTGAGGCCGTTGTCCTCGGTGCCGTGGTCGCGCTGCTCGCGCCAGACGACCTTGCCGGAGGAGGTGTCGATGGCGGCGATCACGTTGTCCGGGGTGCGGAAGTCCTTGTCCAGGATCCCGGCGACGACATAGACGTGGTCGGCGTCGGCGGCGATGACCCGGGGCTGGGAGTACTCCTTGTCGCCGAGCCGGCTGCGCCAGGTGTCCTTGCCGGTCCTGGGGTCGAGCCCGATGATGTTGCCGTCGTAGTGCGCACTGGCCAGGTAGAGCGTCCCGCCGCCGACCAGCATGCTCGCGCCCGGGGTGGTCACCTCGGCGCGCGACCAGAGCTCCTTGCCGGTGGACAGGTCGCGGGCCACCAGCGGGTCACCGGAGACCAGCACCACGTTGTCGACCACGGCGACCGCGGATATCCAGGCCAGCCCGTCGTACGTGGTGGCGTGCTGCCAGGACGGCTTCGGCTTCCCGCCCGGCGCGGGGGCGGCACCCCCGGGCTTCCCGGACTCCCCCGGCTTCGGCGAACCGGAGCCGCCGCCCTCGACCGGCTCCTCGACCGGGCCGCAGGCCGCGGTCCCGGCGCCCAGCAGGGCCAGCCCCGCCCCGGCTCCGGCCAGCTTGATCATCCGCCTGCGCGACACATCGACTCTGCCCATGGTGTGCCCGTCCCCCTCGTTCCTTGCGCGATCCCGGGCTCCTCGTTCGCAATCGAAAAGCCCCACCCCGAGCCGATCGCCCGAGGCGGGGCCAGATTAACCAGGGGTTTTCGGTCCACGCGCGTAGCGAACGCGACCGGAACGTTCCTGTGACGCCGCTGTCACCGTGTCCGCGACGCGAAAAAGAGGCGGCCCCGGCCGGTCGAAACCGGTCGGGGCCGCCTCTGGGTCGCTACTGCCCCGAGGGGCGGAAAGCGCCTGTCACGCTTCCTTCGTCATGTTCGGGCCGCCGCCCGCCGCCTGCTCGATCGGCGGGACGTCGGGCAGAGCCGACTTCTCCTCGCCGCGGAAGGTGAACTTCTCGTCGTCGCCCTCGCCCTCGCTGCCGACGACCACGATGTGGCCGGGACGCAGCTCGCCGAAGAGGATCTTCTCCGAGAGGATGTCCTCGATCTCGCGCTGGATCGTCCGGCGCAGCGGCCGGGCGCCCATCACGGGGTCGTAGCCCTTCTTGGCGAGCAGCTTCTTGGCCTCCGTGCTGAGCTCGATGCCCATGTCACGGTCCTTGAGGCGCTCGTCCACCTTCGCGATCATCAGGTCGACGATCTCGATGATGTCTTCCTGGCTGAGCTGGTGGAAGACGACGGTGTCGTCGACACGGTTGAGGAACTCGGGCCGGAAGTGCTGCTTGAGCTCTTCGTTGACCTTGACCTTCATCCGCTCGTAGTTCGTCTTGACGTCGCCCTGGGCGGCGAAGCCCAGGTTGAAGCCCTTGGAGATGTCCCGGGTCCCGAGGTTGGTCGTCATGATGATGACCGTGTTCTTGAAGTCCACGACCCGGCCCTGGGAGTCGGTCAGGCGACCGTCCTCCAGGATCTGGAGCAGGGAGTTGAAGATGTCGGGGTGGGCCTTCTCGACCTCGTCGAAGAGGACGACGGAGAACGGCTTGCGGCGCACCTTCTCGGTGAGCTGGCCGCCCTCCTCGTAACCCACGTAGCCGGGGGGCGAACCGAAGAGCCGCGAGACCGTGTGCTTCTCGCTGAACTCCGACATGTCGAGGGAGATCAGCGCGTCCTCGTCGCCGAACAGGAACTCGGCGAGCGTCTTGGACAGCTCGGTCTTACCGACACCGGACGGGCCGGCGAAGATGAACGAGCCACCGGGGCGCTTCGGGTCCTTCAGACCGGCCCGCGTACGGCGGATGGCCTGCGAGAGCGCCTTGATGGCGTCCTTCTGCCCGATGACGCGCTTGTGGAGCTCGTCCTCCATGCGCAGCAGCCGGGAGGACTCCTCCTCGGTCAGCTTGAAGACCGGGATGCCGGTGGCGGTGGCGAGGACCTCGGCGATGAGCTCGCCGTCGACCTCGGCCACGACGTCCATGTCGCCGGCCTTCCACTCCTTCTCGCGCTTGGCCTTCGCCGCCAGCAGCTGCTTCTCCTTGTCGCGGAGGGAGGCTGCCTTCTCGAAGTCCTGGGAGTCGATGGCCGACTCCTTGTCGCGGCGCACGCCCGCGATCTTCTCGTCGAACTCGCGGAGGTCCGGCGGCGCGGTCATCCGGCGGATGCGCATCCGGGAACCGGCCTCGTCGATCAGGTCGATCGCCTTGTCCGGCAGGAAGCGGTCCGAGATGTACCGGTCGGCCAGCGTCGCGGCCTGGACGAGGGCCTCGTCCGTGATGGACACGCGGTGGTGGGCCTCGTAGCGGTCGCGCAGACCCTTGAGGATCTCGATGGTGTGCGGCAGCGACGGCTCCGCGACCTGGATGGGCTGGAAGCGGCGCTCAAGAGCGGCGTCCTTCTCCAGGTGCTTGCGGTACTCGTCGAGCGTGGTGGCACCGATGGTCTGGAGCTCACCGCGCGCCAGCATGGGCTTCAGGATCGAAGCCGCGTCGATGGCGCCCTCCGCGGCACCCGCACCGACCAGCGTGTGGAGCTCGTCGATGAACAGGATGATGTCGCCGCGGGTGCGGATCTCCTTGAGGACCTTCTTCAGGCGCTCCTCGAAGTCACCGCGGTAGCGGGAGCCGGCGACCAGGGCGCCGAGGTCGAGGGTGTAGAGGTGCTTGTCCTTGAGGGTCTCGGGCACCTCGCCCTTGACGATGGCCTGGGCCAGGCCCTCGACGACCGCCGTCTTGCCGACGCCGGGCTCGCCGATGAGCACCGGGTTGTTCTTCGTACGGCGGGAGAGCACCTGCATGACCCGCTCGATCTCCTTCTCGCGCCCGATGACCGGGTCGAGCTTGGATTCGCGGGCGGCCTGCGTGAGGTTGCGGCCGAACTGGTCGAGCACCAGCGAGGTGGAGGGCGTGCCCTCCGCGGGGCCGCCTGCGGTGGCCGCCTCCTTGCCGCCGGAGTACCCGGACAGCAGCTGGATGACCTGCTGGCGCACCCGGTTCAGGTCGGCGCCGAGCTTCACGAGGACCTGGGCGGCGACGCCCTCGCCCTCGCGGATCAGGCCGAGCAGGATGTGCTCCGTGCCGATGTAGTTGTGGCCGAGCTGGAGGGCCTCGCGGAGCGACAGCTCCAGGACCTTCTTGGCTCGGGGCGTGAAGGGGATGTGGCCGGACGGGGCCTGCTGGCCCTGGCCGATGATCTCCTCCACCTGCTGGCGGACCGCCTCGAGCGAAATCCCGAGGCTCTCCAGGGCCTTAGCGGCGACACCCTCACCCTCGTGGATCAGGCCCAGGAGGATGTGCTCGGTGCCGATGTAGTTGTGGTTGAGCATCCGGGCTTCTTCCTGAGCCAGGACGACAACCCGCCGCGCGCGGTCGGTGAACCTCTCGAACATCGTTAATCGCTCCTCAGAGCGGTCAGGCAGTAAGGGGTCGGTCCCCTCCCTGTCCTTCCGCAGCTTAGTCCCGCAAGCGGGGACCGCTCATTTCGACTGCCGACACCCGGCCCTGCTTCCCGGGGGGATCGCCCGCCCCGAACGCCGACAACTGCTCCAACCCGATGGTGCGAGACGATGTTCCCGCAGGCCAGGCCAATACCCCAGTCGCCAGTACGCCGATGGCGAACGTGAGACGTGCATGGCTTGCGTGTCGCCCCTCCCCACTAGGGATGTCTTACCCGCAATTACAGACAGTCCATGCGGCGTACGCGGGTTCCCTCCGCTACGGGCGAACATCTTCGTACTCCTGAATGCGCCCGTACGCCCCCAACCCGGACACCCTATGCGGTCGCATGTGCGCGGTACGTAACCTGGAGGGCCGGTCGGGGGTTGTTCCGTCATGGCCCTCACCGTCCCGCCGCCCCGTGTCCCGCCCGCCGTCGAGCTGGGCGGTGACGCCCGGGGCGAGCCGTGGGACGGCTGGGCCGGGTGGTACGAGCGGGAGATGGGCTGGGCCACGGCGGGCGGTGCGCCGGTGCGGCTGCTGACCGGGTTGCGGTTCGACGTGCTCGTCGTCCCCGCCGTCGCCGGTCACGCGGCGCTGCGGCGGGTGGGCCCGACGGGGCCGGTGGCGCTCATGGGGCTGCGGATGAGCCTGCTGGTGGCGCCGGGAAGCGCGGAGGAGCTGCCGGGGCTGCTCGACTGGCTGGAGTGGGGCGGGGTCGCGCTGTCGCTGACCGGTCTGGGCGCGGGCGGCCGGATCACCGCTCCGCCGCCGCCCGGACGTCCGGCGGAGCCGGGGGCCGCCTCCTGGCTGCGGCCCCCCAGGCCGTCACGGGAACAGGACGAAGCGCCGGTTCTCCCGGCTTTCTCCGGCTTCGGGAGCAGGCGTCGCGATGCTCCCGACCTCGTCCGGCTCGTGGACGCCGTGGCGACGGAATGCCACCGGGCCCGGCTGGCACGTGCCCGGGCCGGCTTGTTCCACGATGAGCCCGTGGCTCAGCCGTTGGCCTTCTCGTAAGCCTCGCGGATCTCGGCGGGAACGCGGCCGCGGTCATTCACATTGTGGCCGTTCTCGCGGGCCCACTTACGGATCTCGGCGGTGTCCTTGTTGCCACCGGAGACGGCGCGGCCCTTGCCACGTCCCGACGCCGCACGGCCACCGGTACGCCGGCCGTTCTTCGCGTAGGGCTCGAGAAGGGAACGCAGCTTGTCCGCGTTGCTGGTGGTGAGGTCGATCTCGTACGTCTTGCCATCCAGCGCGAACGTCACCGTCTCGTCCGCCTCGCCACCGTCGAGGTCGTCAACAAGAAGGACCTGAACCTTCTGTGCCACCGGATTTCCTTTCATCGAAAATGGAGTACGCGGAAAGGAAACCGCTTTTCACCGGAAAACACAAACCCCCGGGAGAGGTTCAGCAGCTCAAGGAGACGGGAAACGTGCGCGATTCGGACATAGGGGCGTGCGCCCCTCTTCCTGCTCTTCGCGCGGTCACAGGTGCAGAAGCATCCGGCTGTTGCCCAAGGTGTTCGGCTTCACTCGTTCGAGACCGAGGAACTCCGCGACTCCCTCGTCATAGGAACGCAGCAGCTCGCTGTAGACATCTCCGTCGACGGGCGTCTCTCCGATCTCCACGAAGCCGTGCTTCGCGAAGAAGTCGACTTCGAAGGTGAGGCAGAAAACCCGGCGCACGCCCAGCCAGCGGGCGGTCCGCAGCAGCTTGTCGAGGACCTGGTGGCCCACTCCGGCGCCCTTGAGGCCGTGGTCGACGGCGAGCGTACGGACTTCGGCGAGGTCTTCCCACATGACGTGCAGCGCACCGCAGCCGACGACCGAGGCGTCCTCGTCCCGTTCGGCGATCCAGAACTCCTGGATGTCCTCGTAAAGCGTCACCGTGGCTTTGTCGAGGAGGATGCCTTCCCGCACGTAGCCGTCGAGGAGACGGCGGACGGCGGGCACATCGCTCGTCCGTGCGCGCCGGATGGTGATGGCCACGTTTATAACCGACGGTTCGGTCTGGGAATCGGTTTGCGGAAGCTCTGAGGACATACGCAGACGCTATCGCCCGGTCTCCGGCTCCGCGCCATCGGCCGCTTCACCGGCTTCGTCATCCCCGGCTTCGTCGGCGGGGGCCGCGCCGTCCTCGGGAAGAGTGGGCAGAACGATCCGCATCGCGTCGCGCAGAGCCTCGCGCTGCTCGGCCGACATCATCCCGAAGAACGCGACGAGCGCGGCCGCCGGGTTGTCGCTGAGCGACCAGGCTTCGTTCATCAGGGCGGCGGCGTATGCGGCGCGGGTGGAGACGGCCGTATATCGATATGCGCGGCCCTCCACTTCGCGGCGGACCCAGCCCTTCTGATGGAGATTGTCCATTACCGTCATGACGGTGGTGTAGGCGATGGACCGCTCCTGCTGAAGGTCCTCCAGGACTTCCCGCACAGTGACCGGACGGTTCCATTCCCAGACCCGTGTCATCACGGCGTCTTCGAGCTCTCCCAATTGACGGGGCACAGCGTCACCTTAGTGCCAGATGTCTGGAATGCGTAGCTATTCACACAACAAAAGGGCGTACGACTCCTCGGGAGTCGTACGCCCTTTCGCATACGGGAGCGCCTGGCGCGCCCCGGAGGGGTCAGGCCCCTTCGGTGCGCGGGGTCTGCTGGACCGACTCGGCGCGGCTGATCGCCGCGTCCACGGCCGCGTCCTCCTTGGCCTTGTTGGGGCCGCCCTGGCTCTTGACGATCGTCACGACCAGGCCGATGAAGAAGGCGGCCATCACCACGGGGGGCACGAGCGCGGATACGTAGTCCATGCCCTCCAGAGTAGCGAGCCGCCTTCCGGTTCCCGGAGAGGCCCCTGGGGATTCCTACCCCGCGCGGCGCTGCGGCGGCTGCGGTACGGGGCGGCGCGGCGGGAAGACCTCGGAGGGCTTCGGGGCCGGGCGCTCGGCCGGCGGTACGGGGCGGGCCGGCGCCGGCGGCGTCTTCGGCTTGTCCGGCTCGGCGGCGCGCCCGCCGGGCAGAGCGAGCAGCCGGCTGCGGGGCGCCGGGGCGGCCGCGGGCACGACGCGTCCGGCGAGCCGGGCGCGCACCGAGCGCTCCGCGATCATCTGGCAGCGCTCCAGGAGGGCCGCGGCGATCGGGCCGCCGCGCAGGGCGCGCAGCGCGGCCAGGTCCTCGGGGCGGGGGTCGTATCCGGCGGCCAGGGCGTCCTGGAGGAGTTCCAGATAGCCGGTGAGGGAGCCGGGGAGGGCGTCGCGGTAGCGGACGAGGTCGGCGAGGAGGAAGGCGCGCAGCCGTCCGGCCTCGGCGACGGCCTCGTCCACGCTGCCCGCCAGCCGCAGGCAGTCCTGGACATCCTCGTCGGGCAGGGGCGCGGGGTGCAGCGCGAAGGCGAGGGCGCGTCGGAGCACTCGCAGCTCGTCCGCGCTGAAGGCCATACCGCCGCGTGATCCGTAGGGCGTGGGCATGACGCGACAATACGTGCTAAAGGGACAAAATCGGCTTAACTGGTCGTCGGTGGCGCGGCGGCTCCGGAGCGTCGTCACACCCGGAGCCGCCGGTCAGAGGCCCTTCGCTACAGCCGGGACACGTTGCGCTCGTACACCAGGCGGAGTCCGATGAGGGTCAGCCAGGGCTCGTGCTCGTCGATGACGGAGGACTCGCCCAGCACCATCGGAGCAAGGCCGCCCGTCGCGATGACGGTGACGTCGTCCGGGTCGGCCGCCAGCTCCTTCTTCATCCGCTCCACGACGCCGTCGACCTGGCCGGCGAAGCCGTAGATGATGCCCGCCTGCATGGCCTCGACGGTGTTCTTGCCGATGACGCTGCGCGGCCGGGCCAGCTCGATCTTGCGGAGCTGGGCGCCCTTGACGCCCAGCGCCTCGACGGAGATCTCGATGCCGGGCGCGATGACACCGCCGGTGTACTCGCCCCGGGCCGACACCGCGTCGAAGGTGGTGGCCGTGCCGAAGTCGACCACGATCGCCGGACCGCCGTACAGGTCGACGGCGGCGACCGCGTTGATGATGCGGTCCGCGCCGACCTCCTTCGGGTTGTCCATCAGGATCGGCACCCCGGTCTTGATGCCGGGCTCCACGAGCACGGCGGGGACGTCCCCGTAGTAGCGGCGGGTCACCTCGCGCAGCTCGTGCAGCACGGCCGGGACCGTGGAGCAGATCGCGATGCCCTCGATACCGTCGCCCAGCTCCATGCCGAGCAGCGGGTGCATGCCCATCAGGCCCTGGAGCAGCACGGCGAGCTCGTCGGCGGTGCGGCGGGCGTCCGTGGAGATCCGCCAGTGCTCGACGATCTCCTCGCCGTCGAACAGGCCGAGGACGGTGTGGGTGTTCCCGACGTCGATGGTGAGCAGCATCAGGCGCCGGCCCCGTCGGTGTCGCGGAAGTCCAGGCCGATGTCCAGGATCGGCGAGGAGTGGGTCAGCCCGCCCACGGCCAGGTAGTCGACCCCGGCCTCCGCGTACGCGCGGGCCGAGTCGAGGGTGAGCCGGCCGGAGGACTCCAGGATCGCGCGCCCGCCGGTCAGGGCGACCGCCTCGGCGGTCTCGGCCGGGGTGAAGTTGTCCAGCAGGACCAGGTCGGCGCCCGCGTCCAGCACCTCGGTGAGCTGGGCCGGCGTGTCCACCTCGACCTCGATCGGGACGTCCGGGAACTCCTCCCTGACCCGCTTGAACGCCTCGGCGACCCCGCCCGCCGCGATGACGTGGTTGTCCTTGACCAGCGCGGCGTCGGACAGCGAGAAGCGGTGGTTGACGCCGCCGCCGCAGCGCACCGCGTACTTCTCCAGGGCGCGCAGCCCGGGCGTCGTCTTGCGGGTGTCCCGGACCTCGGCCTTGGTGCCCTCCAGCACATCGGCCCAGGCGCGGGTGGCGGTGGCGATGCCGGAGAGGCGGCAGAGCAGGTTGAGGGCGCTGCGCTCGCCGGTGAGGAGGTCGCGGGTGCGGGTGGTGACGGTCAGCAGCTTCTGGCCGGGGGCGACGCGGTCGCCGTCCTCGACGTGCCGCTCGACCTCGAACTCGGAGGTGCAGACGATCGACAGGACCGCCTCCGCCACGCGCAGCCCGGCCACCACACCGGCCTCGCGGGCGGTGAAGTCGCCGGTGGCCACGGCGTCCTCGGCGACGGTGGCGACGGTCGTGACGTCCACCCCGCCGTCCAGGTCCTCGGCGATGGCGAGGTGCGCGATGTCCTCGACCTGGATCGGGTCCAGGCCGGATTCGGCGAGGAGCTGGGCGAGCGCGGGGTCGAGCCCGCACTCCTCGTACTCCTCGTCGCCGCCGCAGCCGCAGCCGTCCCCGCAGCCGCCCGCGGCGGGGGCGGGCGCGCCGACCCGGATCAGCGGGACGTCCACGGGAGTGGGGCGCGGATTCTCTTCGGGCGTGCTCACGGTTACGGCTCCTCGGGAGTGGGGTGGGTGGTGCTCGTCGCTGCGCAGTCTGGTGCCCCGGGCGCGTCCACGGGCCCGAATGCCTCGGTATCCGTCCGACGGAGGACGAGACCGCCGTCCGGGCCGAGCCGTACGACGAGGTGGCGGCGCCACTCCGCGTCGTCGCGCTCGGGCCGGTCCTCGCGCCAGTGGCAGCCCCGGGTCTCCTCGCGGGCGCGGGCGGCGGCGACCAGGGCCCGGGCGACGAGCAGCAGGTTGGTGGCCTCCCACGCCTCGACGCCGGGCACGGCGGGCTTGGTCCCGGCCGCCCCGGTCTCGCGGGCTGCGAGCCGCAGCTCCTCCAGCTCGGCGGCGGCGGTGGCCAGGCTCTCGGCGGAGCGCAGCACCCCGGCGCTCCGGCTCATGGCGCGCTGCACCGTGAGCCGGGTCTCGGGGGCGAGGAGCGGGACGGGCGTCCCGGCGGCGCCCACCGCCTCGCCGGCGTGGGGGCGGTCGGTGATGATGTCGGCGGCGATGTGCTCGGCGAAGACGAGTCCTTCGAGCAGCGAGTTGGACGCCAGCCGGTTCGCGCCGTGCACCCCGGTGCAGGCGACCTCGCCGCAGGCGTACAGGCCGGGGACGGTGGTACGGCCCCGCAGGTCGGTGCGGACGCCGCCGGACGCGTAGTGCGCGGCGGGGGCGATGGGGATGGGCTCGGTGACCGGGTCGATGCCGTGGGAGCGGCAGGCGGCCAGGATGGTCGGGAAGCGGTTCTCCCACATCTCGGCGCCGAAGTGGCGGCCGTCGAGGTACATGTGGTCGGTGCCGTTCAGCTGCATCTGGCGCGTGATGCCCTTGGCGACGATGTCGCGCGGGGCCAGCTCCGCCAGTTCGTGCTGCCCGAGCATGAAGCGCGTACCGGAGGCGTCCACGAGGTGGGCGCCCTCGCCGCGTACCGCTTCGGAGACCAGCGGCTGCTGGCCCTCGGAGCCGGCGCCAAGGAAGAGGACGGTGGGGTGGAACTGGACGAACTCCACGTCCGAGACCTCCGCACCGGCCCGCAGCGCGAGCGCCACGCCGTCGGCGGTGGAGACCGAGGGGTTGGTGGTGGCGGAGAAGACCTGGCCCATGCCGCCGGTGGCCAGGACCACGGCCGGGGCGTTGACCGCGCCGACGCCGTCGTGCTGGCCCTCGCCCATGACGTGCAGGGTGACCCCGGCGGTACGGCCTTCGGCGTCGGTGAGGAGGTCGAGCACGAGGGCGTTCTCGATGGTGTGCAGGGCGGCCTCGCGGACCGCCTCCACCAGGGCGCGGGAGACCTCGGCGCCGGTCGCGTCGCCGCCCGCGTGGATGATGCGGCGGCGGTGGTGGCCGCCCTCGCGGGTGAGGGCGACGGAGCCGTCGTCGTCGGTGTCGAAGCGGGCGCCGGTCTCCATCAGCCGGCGCACCGCGCCCGGGCCGTCGGTGACCAGGGCCCGCACCGCGGACTCGTCGCAGAGGCCGACGCCGGCGACCAGGGTGTCGTCCAGGTGCTGTTCGGGCGTGTCCCCCTCGCCGAGGGCCGCGGCGATGCCGCCCTGGGCCCAGCGGGTGGAGCCGGCGTCCAGGCGGGCCTTGGTCACCACGACGGTGGCGAGGCCCGCGGCGGCGCAGCGCAGGGCGGTGGTGAGCCCGGCGACGCCGGAGCCGACGACCACGACGTCGGCGTCGATGGACCAGCCGGGTGCGGGGGCGGTCAGCCGTATTCCGGTCACGGGGTCGCTCCGAAGGTGAGGGGGATGTTGTCGATGAGGCGGGTGGCGCCGACCCGGGCGGCGACGGCGAGGATGGCCTCACCGGCCGCGCGGTCGTCGGGGATCTCGGTGAAGTCGGCCGGGTCCACGAGCGCCACGTAGTCCAGAGCGAGCGGCGTGCTCGCGGCCTCCGCCTCCTCCAGGATCGTGCGGGCGGTGGCGCGCACGGCGGCGGGTCCGGCGTCCGGGCGGGCCCTGGCCACCGCCTGGGCGTCGGCCGCCAGGCGGGCCTCGCCGAGCCGGTTGAGCCCGGCGGCCCGGTCCTCGGTGGCGCCGGTGGCCTGCGCGCGGGCGTGCAGGGCGGCCTGGGCGGCGAGCCGGTCGCGGGCCGCGAACAGGGCCCGGGACAGGGCGAGCGCGGTGCGGCGCTCGTGCGGATCGAGGAAGCGGTTGCGGCTGGACAGCGCGAGGCCGTCCGGCTCTCGGACCGTCTCCACGCCGGTGATCTCCACCGGGAAGTTCAGGTCGCGCACCATGCGCCGGATCAGCGCCAGCTGCTGGGCGTCCTTCTGCCCGAAGAACGCGGTGTCCGGGCGGGTGAGGTGGAGCAGCTTGGCGACGACGGTGAGCATGCCGTCGAAGTGGCCGGGGCGCGAGGCCCCCTCCAGGCGCTCGCCCATCGGGCCCGCCGAGATCCGGACCTGGGGCTCGCCGCCCGGGTAGACCTCGTCCACGGACGGCGCGAAGACCACGTCGGCGCCGGCCGCGCCGGCCACCGCGAGGTCGGCGTCGAGCGTGCGCGGGTAGCGGTCGAGGTCGGCGGCCTCGCCGAACTGGAGCGGGTTGACGAAGACGGTGACGACGACCTGCCCGGCGGGGCCCGCGTGGGCGCGGGCGGCGCGGATGAGCGAGGCGTGACCCTCGTGCAGGGCGCCCATCGTCATGACGACGGCCCGCTTGCCCTCGGGGGCGTACGCCTGAAGTTCGGCGGCGGTGTGCAGCAGGGCCGGGGTTGAGGTGGTGACGGTCATCAGGACTCCTCCGGTCCGCTGCCGTGGGAGCCGGGCCGCGACGGGCCGGACGCGCCGTCCGCCAGGGCGTCGAGCAGGTCCTCGGCCAGCTCCGGCTTGAGCAGGCCGTGGGCGAGGGCGCGGTCCGCCGTGGCGCGGGCCATCGCCACGTACCCGGCGACCGTCTGCGGGGCGTGGGCGCGCAGCTCGCCGAGGTGCGCGGCGACCGTGCCGGCGTCGCCGCGCGCGACCGGGCCGGTGAGCGCCGCGTCGCCGGAGCGCAGGGCGTTGTCCAGGGCGGCGCCGAGCAGGGGGCCGAGCATCCGGTCGGGGGCGGTGACCCCGGCGGTGCGCAGCAGCTCCATCGACTGGGCGACCAGGGTGACCAGGTGGTTCGCGCCGAGGGCGAGGGCCGCGTGGTACAGCGGACGGGACTCCTCCGCGATCCACTCCGGCTCGCCGCCCATCTCGATGACCAGCGCCTCCGCGGCGAGCCTCAGCTCGTCCGGCGCGGTGACCCCGAAGGAGCAGCCGGCCAGCCGCTGGACGTCCACGGAGGTGCCGGTGAACGTCATCGCGGGGTGCAGCGCGAGCGGCAGGGCGCCGGCCCGGCGCGCGGGGTCCAGCACCTTCGTCCCGTACCGCCCGGAGGTGTGGACGAGGAGCTGTCCGGGGCGGACGGCCCCGGTCTCGGCCAGCCCTTCGACCAGCCCGGGGAGGGCGTCGTCGGGGACGGTCAGCAGGACGAGCTCGGCGCGCGCGAGGACATCGGCGGGCGTCACGACGGGGACGTCGGGCAGGAGGTCGGCGGCACGCCGCCGGGAGGCGTCGGAGACCCCGGAGACGGCGACCGGGCGGTGCCCGGCGAGGGCGAGGGACGCGGCCAGGGCGGGGCCGACACGGCCCGCCCCCACCACGCCGACGGTGAGCCGGGCGGGGCGGTCCCGGGCGTCGAGCGGGTCCTTGGGAGCTGTTGCGTTCACACTGCGGGCCTTCCGTTCCAGTCCGCGGGGGGTACCGGACGATTCCCTTGCATGCTACGCCAGCGGCCGCCCCGTGCTCGCGACTTGTCCACAGCCTGTGGATACCGCTCCGGGCGCGCCCCGGAAACGCGGTGGGCAGGCCCGGCGTTCTGCGTGATGATCGTCCCATGGCAGACATGAACACGCAGGTGACGGACGAGACGGCGGAGCCGGGGAGCGAGGAGGCGTGGCGGCTGCGGCGGCTCACCGCCTGGCGGGAGGCCGGGCGCGTGCTGTCCCGTCTCCCCCAGGACCGCACGCTCGGCGAGCAGCTGGCCGCCCTGGCGGCGGACGCCGGGACGGTCACCGATCTCGGCCTGCCCGCGGACATCTACGGCAACGGTGTCGTCGGCGAGCTGGAGCAGCGGGTCGCCGGGCTGCTCGGCACGGAGGCCGCCGTGTTCTTCCCGACCGGGACGATGGCGCAGCAGGTCGCGCTGCGCTGCTGGGCCGCCCGCACCGGCAACCCCGTCGTGGCGCTGCATCCGCTCGCCCATCCGGAGGTGCACGAGAGCGGCGCCCTGGGGACGGTGAGCGGGCTGCGCACGGTCCACCCGACGACGGACCCGAGGCTGCCGACCGCCGACGAGGTCCGCGACTTTCCGGAGCCGTTCGGCACCCTGATGCTGGAGCTGCCCCTGCGCGACGCCGGTTTCCTGCTGCCCACCTGGGAGGAGCTGGAGGCCGTGGTGGCCGCCGCGCGCGAGCGGGACGCCGTCGTCCACTTCGACGGGGCCCGGCTGTGGGAGTGCGCCACGCGCTTCGGGCGCGGGCTGCCGGAGATCGCCGCGCTCGCGGACAGCGTGTACGTGTCGTTCTACAAGTCCCTGGGCGGGATCTCCGGGGCCGTGCTCGCCGGTTCAGCCTCGCTGGTCGAGGAGGCCCGCCTCTGGCGGCACCGGTACGGCGGTCAGCTCTTCCAGCAGTTCCCGGCGGCGGTCGCGGCGCTGGCCGGGCTCGACCGGGAGCTGCTGAAGCTGCCGTCGTACGTGGCGCACGCGAAGGTGGTGGCCGGGGCGCTGGCCGAGGGCTTCGAGGCGGGCGGCGCGGGCTGGTTCCGGGTGCATCCCGAGGTGCCGCACACCCACCAGTTCCAGGTGTGGCTGCCGTACGACGCGGAGGTGCTGACCGAGGCGTCGGTGCGGCAGGCGGAGGAGACGGGCACGGTGCTCTTCCGCCGCTGGTTCACCCCGGACGCGGGGGCGCCGGGAACGGCGTTCACCGAGGTCACGGTGGCGGAGGCCGGGCTGGAGTGGAGCGCGGACGACGTACGGGACGCGGTGGCCGCGTTCCTGGAGCGGGTGAAAGGCACCATGGACCGGTGAGCGTCACCATCGGCATCGCGGGGCTCGACCCCGACCGCATCGTCTTCCGGACCTCCCCGCTCGTGGAGCTGGGCGTCGCCCTGCACGCCCTCTCCGAGCCGGGCCACCACCCGGGCCTGCACGGCTGGACGACGGCCACCGCCACGGCCCTGGAGCCCGATCTCGCCGACCGGCTGCATGAGGCCGAGTTCCTGTGGCGGA
Source organism: Streptomyces sp. NPDC097595 (assembly GCF_044761525.1). Classification (NCBI taxonomy): domain Bacteria; kingdom Bacillati; phylum Actinomycetota; class Actinomycetes; order Kitasatosporales; family Streptomycetaceae; genus Streptomyces; species Streptomyces sp. NPDC097595. The sequence goes on from NZ_JBIWCN010000027.1 coordinate 38,714, forward strand.
ACACCTTCTCGGACATCTTCATGCCGTCCGCCGGGGTGATCGGGGGCGACGGCATGCCGGGCGACAGCCTCGCCGCCGAGCTGGACATCCTGGACCGTCTGGACGACGACCGGTTCGTCTCGGCCGCCCTGGAGTTCACCTGCGCCGCCTTCTACGGGACCGGCGCGGCCTCCCCGCTGCGCAACGCCGACGCGCGCGGCCGGGCACTGGACATGGCGGCGGCGCGCGGCCCGCGCCAGGTGGACTTCACCGAGCGGCTGCTGGGCGACCCCGCTCCCGTACGCCGTTGGCTGCGCCGCCTGTTCGAGGACTGCGACCAGGCGTTCTTCGCGGACACCTGGGAGCGGACGCGCATCCAGCTGGTGGCGGACGCACGGCACAAGACGGATCTGCTGCGGCGCAAGGGGCTCGCCGAGGCGATACGGGCGGTCTCGCCGGCGCTCTCGCTCGACGCGGACGGCGGCCGGATCAGCGTCGACAAGCTGGCCGAGGGGGCGACCACCGCGACGGACCCCGCCGTCGGCCCCGGGCTCACGCTGATCCCGACCAGTTTCGGCTGGCCGCATCTGATGGTGCTGCACGCCCCGGGCTGGCGTCCGGTGATCCACTACCCGGTGCACCGGCCGGAGCTGCCCGCGCCCGCCTCGGTGGAGCTGCTCCAGCTGCGGATGGAGGCGCTGGCGCACCCGATGCGGATGCGGCTGTGCCGGAACATCGCGCGGTCCCCGTACACCACCGGTGAGCTCGCCGACACGAACGGGATCACCGCGCCCGAGGTCTCGCGCCATCTGGCGGTGCTCAAGAAGGCCGGTCTGGTCACGACCCGGCGCCGGGGCCGGTACGTCCTGCACCAGCTGGACCTGACGGTGGTGGCCCGGCTCGGCAGCGACTTCCTGGAAGGGATTCTCCGCTAAGGCTTTCAGCCCGCGCCGCCGCCGGCGCGGACCAGCCCGGTCTCGTACGCCAGGACGACGACCTGCACCCGGTCGCGCAGGGACAGCTTGGTCAGGATGCGGCCGACATGCGTCTTCACGGTCGCCTCGGAGAGCACCAGGCGCCCCGCGATCTCGCCGTTCGACAGGCCCTGGGCGACGAGCAGCATCACCTCGCGCTCGCGTTCGGTGAGCTTGGCGATGTCCTTGTGCTGCGGTTCCGGGGTGCCGCTGGGCAGCATCGGCGAGAACCGGTCGAGGAGCCGGCGGGTGGTGGACGGGGCGACGACCGCGTCCCCGCTGTGCACGGAGCGGATCGCGGCGAGCAGTTCGCCCGGCGGCACGTCCTTCAGCATGAAGCCGCTGGCCCCGGCCTTCAGCCCGGAGAACGCGTACTCGTCCAGGTCGAACGTCGTCAGGATCAGCACCTTCGGCGGCTCGGGCTGCGCGCAGATGCGGCGGGTGGCCTCGACGCCGTCCAGCCTCGGCATGCGGACGTCCATCAGCACCACGTCCACGGCGGTGGCCCGCAGGATGTCGATCGCCTCCGCGCCGTCACCGGCCTCGGCGACCACCTCCATGTCGGGCTGGGCGGCGAGCACCATGCGGAAGCCGGTGCGCAGCAGCACCTGGTCGTCGACGAGCATCACGCGGATCGCCATGGGGGCTGTTCTCTCCTCGTTCGTTCAGCGGTCGGCGGCCTTGAGGGGCAGCAGCGCGCTGATCCGGAATCCTCCGCCGGGGCGCGGCCCGGCGTCCAGTGTGCCGCCGACCATGCCGACCCGTTCCCGCATGCCGATCATGCCGTGGCCGGCGCCGTCGGCGCCCCCGTCCTCGTACAGCTCGTGCGCGGCACCCCGCCCGTCGTCCTCGACCAGCAGGCCGAGCCCGTCGTCGAAGTAGACCAGCCGCACACTGGCCCCGGCGTGCGGGCCGCCGTGCTTGCGGGTGTTGGTCAGGGCCTCCTGCACGATGCGGTACGCGGTCAGCTCGACGCCGCTCGGCAGCGGGCGGGCGGTCCCCTCGACCTTGAAGTCCACCGCCAGGCCGGCCTTGCGGACCTGGTCGATCAGGTCCTCGATCTGCTCGACGTCGGGCTGCGGGACGTACTCCCCGCTCTCCTCCGCGTCACCCGTCCGCAACACCCCGAGCAGCCGCCGCATCTCCGCGAGCGCCTGGCGGCCGGTGCTGGAGATGGTCTCCAGCGCCTGCCGGGCCTGGTCGGGCGCCGCGTCCATGACGTAGGCGGCGCCGTCGGCCTGCACCACCATCACGGAGACGTTGTGCGCGACGACGTCGTGCAGTTCGCGGGCGATACGGGCCCGCTCGGCGGCCACCGCGACCTTCGACTGGGCCTCGCGCTCCCGCTCCAGGCGGGCCGCCCGCTCCTCCAGCTGGTCGAAGTAGGCCCGCCGGGTCCGCATCGAGTCGCCGAGCACCCAGGCCAGCACGAAGGGCACCGTCAGCACGGCGACGAGGAACAGCGTCTGCGCCCAGTTGCGCGGGGTGCCCTCCTCGTTGGGCCAGCGGAGCTGGGACAGCGTGGCGGCGGTCAGGCTGCACGCCAGGGCGAGCCGCGAGGCCCAGCGCTCACCGACGGTGGCGACGGTGAAGGTGATGACGAGCATCGCGAAGTTCGCGACGTTCGGCCGGACTCCGCAGATCAGCTGGACCACGCCCATCGCGATGGCGAGCAGCAGCATCTTCTCCGGCGCGCGGCGCCGCAGCGCGACGACGAGGCAGAGGCCGAGGACGACCGGCACGATCGCGATCCGTTCGAGACGGCCGCCGTGCCCGACGTCGCCCACCACGATGGTCATGCCGGAGAGCCCGAGGAGGAAGACAGCCCAGAAGCTGTCGACGCCCGTCGGGTGTCTGCGGATGAAATCGTAGAGGCGCTGCACGTAACCCAGCGTAAAGAAGGCCGAGGGCCGCCGGGTCAACCGGAGGGCCGATCCGGGTCCCCGGACCGTACTCCCCAAGGTGGAGACTGGGCCCGTGACGGATGAGTGGCGCGGGTGGCAGGAGGCGGCGGAGACCGCTCTCTACGGCGACGAGGGTTTCTACCGGCGCCCCGAGGGCCCCGCGGGCCACTTCCGTACCTCGGTGCACGCGTCCCCCCTCTTCGCCACCGCCGTCGCCCGCCTCCTGGTCCGCACGGCGGCGGACCTCGGCACCGCGCACGTGGACCTGGTCGACATGGGCGCCGGGCGCGGGGAACTCGTCACCGGCGTCCTCGCCGCGCTCCCGGCCGAGGGCGGCGCGGACCTCGTGGTGCGCGCGTACGCGGTGGAGCTCGCCGCCCGCCCCGAGGGCCTGGACCCCCGGGTGGAGTGGTGCGCGGCGCCGCCGCCCGGTGCGCGCGGGCTGCTCTTCGCCAACGAGTGGCTGGACAATGTGCCGCTCCCCGTCGCGGAGACCGACGCCGAGGGCGTCGAACGGTACGTCGAGGTCCGCACCAGTGACGGCGCGGAGCGGCTGGGCGCTCCGGTGACCGGGGCGGACGCGGAGTGGCTGCGCCGCTGGTGGCCCTCGGCGGGCCCGGGCAGCCGGGCGGAGATCGGCCGCCCGCGCGACGAGGCGTGGGCGGCGGCGGTGTCCTCCCTGTCCGCCGGGCTCGCGGTGGCGGTGGATTACGCGCACGTACGCGGGGAACGCCCGCCCTTCGGCACGCTCACCGGCTTCCGCGCGGGCCGCGAGGTCCGGCCCGTGCCGGACGGGAGCTGCGACCTGACGGCCCACGTGGCGCTGGACGCGTGCGCGGCGGCCGCCCCGGACGCGACCGTACGCACCCAACGCGAGGCCCTGTCCGCCCTGGGCATCACGGGCGAACGCCCGCCCCTGACCTTGGCGTCGACCAACCCGAAGGCGTACCTCCACGCCCTGTCCACGGCAGGCGAGGCAGCAGAACTGACGGCGAGGGGCGGCCTGGGCGACTTCGGCTGGCTGGAGCACAGAAGATTCTGAGCCCCTCCGGCGATTGAGGAGCGGGGTCCGGGGCGGAGCCCCGAGCAACGGCGCGGCACGCGATACTGACCCCATGACGGAGACGACCATCGGCATCGGCGGCGCAGCCGAAAGCACCGACATGGTGCTCAACATCGGCCCCCAGCACCCCTCCACCCACGGCGTGCTCCGCCTCCGCATCGTCCTGGACGGCGAGCGCATCCAGCACGCCGAACCGGTCGTCGGCTATATGCACCGAGGCGCGGAGAAGCTGTTCGAGGCCCGCGACTACCGCCAGATCATCATGCTCGCCAACCGCCACGACTGGCTCTCCGCGTTCTCGAACGAGCTGGGCGTCGTGATGGCCGTGGAGCGGATGCTCGGCATGGAGGTCCCGGAGCGCGCGGTCTGGACCCGCACCCTGCTCGCCGAGTTGAACCGGGTCCTCAACCACCTGATGTTCCTCGGCTCGTACCCGCTGGAACTCGGCGGGATCACCCCCGTGTTCCACGCGTTCCGGGAGCGCGAGGAGCTCCAGGCGGTGATGGAGGAGGTCTCCGGCGGCCGCATGCACTACATGTTCAACCGGGTCGGCGGCCTCAAGGAGGACCTGCCGGCGGGCTGGCTCGGCCGCGCCCGGGACGCCGTCGCCTCGGTGCGCTCGCGGATGGACGTGTACGACGGACTGGTCCTCGGCAACGAGATCTTCCGGGCCCGCACCCGGGGCGTCGGCGTGCTGTCGGCCGAGGCGGTGCACGCGTACGGGGTGTCCGGGCCGATCGCCCGCGCCTCGGGCGTCGACTTCGACCTGCGGCGCGACGAGCCGTATCTCGCGTACGGGGAACTGGCGGAGACGCTGAAGGTCGTCACCCGGACCGAGGGCGACTGCCTGGCCCGGTTCGAATGCCTGCTGGAGCAGACGCACAACGCCCTGGACCTCGCGGACGCCTGCCTGGACCGGATGGCCGACCTCGCACCGGGGCCCGTCAACCAGCGGCTGCCGAAGGTCCTCAAGGCCCCCGAGGGCCACACGTACGCCTGGACCGAGAATCCGCTCGGCGTCAACGGCTACTACCTGGTGTCCAAGGGCGAGAAGACCCCGTACCGGCTGAAGCTGCGCTCCGCGTCCTTCAACAACATCCAGGCGCTCACCGAACTGCTGCCGGGCACGCTGGTCGCCGACATGGTGGCGATCCTGGGCTCGCTGTTCTTCGTCGTCGGCGACATCGACAAGTAGGGCGCCGGCGCCACCTACCGGGCGCCGCCGCTCTACGAGATCGCGCTGCGCAGCTCCGCGACGTCCAGTTGCTCCGTCTCGTCATGCGCGGTGAGGTCGATGACCTTGCCGACGGCGCGGTCCCCCGGCGCGTCCGGGCGGTGCGCGGCGAGGACCTCCTCGCCGACCACGTCGGCCAGGTCCTCGTTCTGCACGGACTCTATGGCGGCGCGCTCGGCCGCGGCGGGCGCGGCCTTCTGCGTACCGAAGAAGTCGAAGTTGCCCTGCGGCACCGGATGGCGGCGGGACGCCGCGTACGGGACGACCGCGCTGGCGGCCGGGACCGGGCGCATGGCGGGCGGCTGGACGGCGGGCCGGGTGGCGGGCAGGGCGGCCTGCGCCTGCTTCTCCGCCCGGGCGCGCTCCGCGAGATCCCGCTGCGCCTCGTCGGCGATCCGGCGGGCCTTCTGGAGCGCCGCGTTGCGCGGGAGGTCGGCCAGCGCCCGGGCGGCGCGGGCGTAGGAGTCCGGGGTGGGCGTGGAGCGGGCGGGGGGCAGGGCGCGGGCGGGCGCGGACGCCTCGATCGCGAGCTGCCGCCGGCTCTCCAGGACGCTGGCGCGCTCGGTCTCCGCGTTGGCGTACCGCCGCAGCAGCGCGGCGTGTTCGCCCCGGAGGCCGGCCAGCTCGACGCGCTTGCGGCGCAGCTTCGTCTCCAGGCGGGCGCGGATCTCCCGCGCCTCCTCCAGGTCCGCTTCGAGCTCCGCCGCGCGCTCCTCGGCGCGCCACTCGTCGCTCGCGCGGGCGCGGGTCAGCTCGGCGACGCGACGGCCCGCCTCGCGGTCCCAGCCGCGCATGAGGACCGCGCCGGTGACGGCGGCCGCAGCCGCGGCCGCGACCAGCGCGCGCAGGACCATGGTTTCGGTCGGCAGCCAGGCTCCCGCCGCACAGGCCACCGCCGCTCCGGCGACGGCCGAAGGCGGAAGGATTCTGTGCAGTGGTGGCGAATGGCGATGGCGTCCACGGGGCATGGCCCGAAATTTACCGTGTGCGCGGCGTACTTGGGGAGCCGCCCGGCAATCTGTGCCCGGCAAGTTACCCGGCGGCTCCCGCGGCCCGTTCTCCGGGCGCCTCCCCGGGGGCCTTTCTACTTCTTGATCAGTCCCTTCGACTGAAGGTATTCGCGGGCCACATCGGCCGGCTTGGCGCGCTCGGCGTCGACCTTGCGGTTCAGTTGTGCGAGGTCCTCGGTGGTGAGTGCGCCGGTGAGCTTGCCGAGGGCGTCGGCTATCTCCTGGTCGCCCGCGTCCTTCGCGTTCAGGACGGGCAGCACGTTGTCCGCGTTCTGGAGCTTCTTGTCGTCGTCCAGGAACACCAGGTCGTAGGTGTCGAGCACGGCGTCGGTGGTGGTGGTCAGGACGAGCTGGTCCTTGCCGTCCTTCACCGCCTGCTTGGACTGCGGGGTGCCGACGCCCTTGGGGTCGATTCCGGTGACGTCGATGCCGTACGTCTTCTTGAGCCCGGGTGCGCAGAAGGGCCGCACCTCGCACTCGTCGCCCGCCGCGACCTTGACGCCGATCTTCGCCGCGCCGAGATCCGAAAGGGTCTTCAGCTTGTGCTTGTCGGCGAATTCCTTGGTCACCGCGAACGCGTTCTGGTCGACGGCCTTCCCCGCCGGAAGGACCTTCAGTCCGCGCGGCTCGGCGAGCTTCTTCAGGGCGGCGACGGTCGCCGCCGTGTCACCCGAGGCGACCGGCTTCGACTCGGCGGCCTTCGCCCCGTTCACCTTCGCGTTGAGGAATTCCGCGATCGTCGCCGCGTATTCCGGAACGACGTCGATCTCGCCCTTCTCCAGGGAGGGTTCGTACAGTTCGCGGTTCTTCACGGTGGTGACCGAGGTGCTGTATCCGGCGTCCTTGAGGACCTGCGCGTACAGCTCGGCGAGCACCTTGGACTCGGTGAAGGCGGCGGCGCCGACGACCAGCGAGCCCTTCTTGCCGGAGTCCTGGCCCCCGGCCGGGGCGCCCTTGTCCTTCTCCAGGCTGTCCCCGCCGCACGCGGCGAGCGAGCCCGCCAGCGCGAGGATGCCGATGACGGCGCCGGCGACGCGTGAGGTGCTGGTCATGTTCTTCTCCGTCCACGGCGGCGAGGCCGTATGTGACAAGTGGTGCCTATGCGACAGGATTTACGGGTGGGGCGAGTCGGTTCCCTATGCGGTCCGGCGGCGGCGCAGCGGGGACAGCAGGCGGTCGACGGCCACCAGGACCGCTTCCACCAGCAGGGCGAGCACGGCGACCAGCAGGGCCCCCGCCACCACCTGCGCGGTGTCGTACGTGTTGAAACCGGCGGTGATGATGCGGCCGAGGCCGCCCTGGCCGACCATGGCCGCGATGGTCGCCGTGGCCACGACCTGGACGGCGGCCGACCGCAGCCCGGTCATGATCAGCGGGTAGGCGAGGGGGAGCTCGACGCGCAGGAAGAGCTGGCCGCCCGACATACCCATCCCGCGCGCCGCCTCCGCGACCGAGCGGTCCACCTCGGTCATCCCCACGTAGGCGTTGGTCAGCAGCGGCGGCACGGCGAACAGCACCAGGGCGATGATCGTCGGTATGTACCCCGCGTTGCGCAGGGGCGAGACCATGAAGAGGGCCAGCACCGCGAAGACGGGCACCGCGCGCCCCACGTTGGCCAGGTTGACCGCGAGGGCGCCGCCCTTCCTGATGTGGCCCAGGTACAGCGCGAGGGGCAGGGCGATGGCGCAGGCCAGGGCGAGCGCCACACCGCTGACGTACAGGTGCTCGCTCAGCCGGTGGGCGGCCCCGCTCTCCCCGGACCAGTTGGCACCGGTGGTGAGCCAGGTCCAGGCGTCCCCTAGAACTCCCATGTCAGACCGCCTCCGCCTTCGCCGGGCCGGGCGCGGCGGCGGCACGTATACGTGTCCAGGGCGTCAGCAGCCGCTGGAGACCGAGCAGCAGCAGGTCCGCCACGACCGCGAGCAGGACGCAGAGCACCGAGGCGGCCAGCACCTGGGCCTTGAAGAAGCTCGGCAGCGCGTCCTCGATGAGATTGCCGAGACCGCCGCGGCCGACGATGGAACCGACCGTGGTCAGCGCGATCGTGGACACCGTGGCGATCCGTATCCCCGCCATCAGCGCGGGCAGCGCGAGCGGCAGCTCCACCTCCCACAGCAGGCGGACCGGCCCGTAGCCCATGCCGTGCGCGGCCTCCTTCGCCTCCTCGGGCACCGCTTCCAGGCCCGCCAGGATGTTGCGTACGAGGATGGTCAGCGAATACAGCACCAGACCGGTCACCACCAGGGCGGCGGAGAGCCCGAACAAGGGCAGCAGGAGCGAGAACATCGCGAGCGACGGCACGGTGTAGAGCACCGTCGTCAGCCCGAGGACCGGTCCGGCGAATCCGCGGCCCCTGCGTGCGAGGAGCGCCAGCGGGAAGGCGACGGCCACACCGATCGCGACCGAGACGGCGGTGATCCAGATGTGCTGGACGGTGGCGTCCGTCAACTCCTGGCTCCGGGAACGGAGATACTCCCCGCAGATCCAGTCGTTCGTCACCAGGCAGTTCTGTCCGGCCATCCGTTCCCCCACCTCCCGTTCGCCTTCTCGTACTGATGTCCGGCGAGCCTATCCTCGACCACTGACAATCGCCGGAGCCGTTGTGTTCCAGCAACATGTCCTTCACAGAACACCCGCGACAATGGGGAACCATGATCCGTTTCGAGCACGTCACCAAGCGGTATGCGGACGGCACCACCGCCGTCGACGGCCTTTCCTTCGAGGTCGCCGAGGGTGAACTGGTCACGCTCGTCGGACCGTCGGGATGCGGCAAGACGACCACCATGAAGATGGTGAACCGGCTGATCGAACCGACCGAGGGCCGGATATTCCTCGACGGGGACGACATATCCGCCATCGACCCCGTCCAGTTGCGCCGCCGCATCGGCTATGTGATCCAGCAAGTGGGCCTCTTTCCGCACAGGACGGTCCTGGAGAACACCGCCACCGTTCCCCATCTCCTCGGGTGGAAACGCCAAAAGGGCCGCGCCCGCGCCGCCGAACTCCTCGACCTCGTCGGACTCGACCCTTCCGTTTATGGCGACCGCTATCCGGAACAGCTCTCCGGCGGTCAGCGCCAACGCGTCGGGGTGGCCCGGGCACTGGCCGCCGACCCGCCGGTCCTGCTGATGGACGAGCCGTTCGGCGCGGTCGACCCCGTGGTCCGCGAGCACCTTCAGAACGAATTCCTGAAGCTTCAGGAACAGGTCCGCAAAACCGTGCTGTTCGTCACGCACGACATCGAGGAAGCGGTCCGCCTCGGCGACCGCATCGCCGTCTACGGGCAGGGCTCGATCGAGCAGTTCGACACCCCCGCGACCGTGCTCGGCGCCCCCGCCAACGCCTATGTCGCCGACTTCGTGGGCGCCGACCGGGGCCTCAAGCGGCTCTCGGTCACCCCCGTCGAGGAGAGCGACCTCGACCGCCCGCCCGTCGTCCACCTGGACGACCCGCTCTCCACCGCGACCGAACGCCTCCGCGCGGAGGGCGCCCGCTGGGCCGTCGTCCTGGACGGCGACGAGCATCTGCACGGCTGGATCGCCGCCGACGACACGCGTACCGGCGCCAAGGGCACCGTCCGCGACCACGCCCGCCGCATGGAGGCGTGGCTTCCGCTCGGCGCCCCGCTCAAACAGGCATTCGCCACCATGCTCCAGCACGACGCGGGCTGGATCGCCGTCATCGACGAGGCGGGCGAGGGCCGCTTCCTGGGCGTGCTCACCCCGGCCCGGCTGCACGAGGCGCTGCGCCGCTCGGTCGGCGCGGACGGCCGCGCGGTGCCCCGTGCGGAGGTGACGGTCGAAAGCGTCACCGGCGTGGCGGAGACGGCGGCGGGCTGAGACGCCGGGCAGGTCTCAGCTCTCGCTCAGCCGGCTGCTCAGCCACTCCAGCGCCGCCGGGATCTCCCGGCGCCAGGTGTTGAAGTTGTGCCCGCCGCTGTCCAGCACGATCGAGGAGACCTGCGCCGGCCGCTTCACCTTGGCCACGAACCTCTGCGTGTCGGCGTAGTTCGCCTCGCCGTACCGCGAGGTCGTCACCAGGAACGAGGAGTCCGGCTGCGGCCGGCTGTCCAGCGTCCACAGCAGGTCGGCCCGGTGCCGCGCCGCCTCGTCACCGCGGAAGAGGTCGCCCGTCGTCGGGTCCTCGGCCGCCTTGTAATACGCGGAGAGCCCCGCGCTCGCGGCGTACCGGCCCGGGTGGTGCAGCCCGATCTTCAACGCGCAGTAGCCGCCCGTCGAGTTGCCGATGATGCCCCAGTTCCGGGCCCGCTTCCCGACCCGGTACCCGGCCGACACCGCCCGGGGCACGTCGTCCGCGAAGAACGTCTCCGTCTTCGGACCGCCCTTTATGTCCACGCACTCGGTGTCCCGGGGCGGCGCCACCGTCGGACGCAGCATCACCAGGACCATCGGCTGCGCCCGTCCGGCTTTCACCCGTTCGTGTGCCGTGCGCGGATAGCGCAGCCCCTTGATCAGGTTCTCCGAGGTGCCCGGGTAGCCGGTCAGCACCACCACCGCCGGGAACTTCCGCCGGGCGAACGCCGGCTGGAAGTACTCCGGCGGCAGATAGACGTACGCCGAACTCTCGATGCCCGAGTGCTTCCCCGCGATCACGACCTTGTCGATCCGGCCGCCCACCCTCGGCAGCGCCCCGCCCGGCACGTCCGGCCGCTGCGAGCCCACCCGCACGATGTTCTTCGCGGCCAGCGTCCCGGCGGCGTGGTCCGTGACCACGCCCATGTCCTGCTTGCGGCCGAACAGATCGGCCCAGGAGCCGTAGAAGAGGAAGCTGTTGTTGGCCAGCAGGCCGACCGTGGCGAACACCGCCACCTGGGTCGCGAGCAGCATGCCCACCCGGCCGGCCACCGCGGGCGCACTGCGCCGGGCGAGCCTCGGCCAGCACCAGACGGTGACGGTGAACAGCACGACGGCCACCACGATCGCCAGGATCAGCAGTGGCTTGCCCGTAAGGCCCATGACCGGTGAACTTTCTGTCAGGAAATTTCCGGGCAGCGGGTGAACCCACGGCCCGGAAGGATCGTCCTAGAAGTCGCACATCGTCCGCTGGGCTCCGGCCGCCGGACTCCAGGAAATCTCTCGCGGAACCACGGGAAGCGATGTCTGTCACGCTAGATGGGGATAAATCAGGATCGGTTCCGGTTCGCGCACGTGCGTTCGTGCGCGGCCCCCGGCCGGAAGCCGTGCCCGCGCTCGTCGGCACCGCCTGCACCGCCGTCGGACTGATCGACGTCGCCGCCGGGGTGTTCCCGCGCTTCCGGCACAGCCGCATGCACAGTCTGGCCGAGGTCCTTCCCGGGGCCCTCGGCCCGTTCGCGGCCGCGCTCTCGCTCAGCGCCGGGGTCCTGCTGCTGCTCCTGGCCCACGGCCTCAAGCGCCACAAGCGCCGCGCCTGGCGGGCCGCCGTCGTCCTGCTCCCGGCGGGCGCGCTGGCCCAGTTCAGCTACCGGCACTCGGTTCTCGGCGCCCTGGTCTCGCTGACGCTGTGCTACCTGCTGGTACGTCACCGGCGCGAGTTCGCCGCCCTGCCCGACCCGCGCAGCCGGTGGCGGGCCCTGGCCAACTTCGTGCTGCTCGGCGCCGGTTCGCTCGGCCTCGGCCTGGTCATCGTCAGCGCCCACCCGCGCCGCCTGGTCGGCAGCCCCAGCATCGCCGACCGCCTCCAGCACGTGCTGTACGGCCTGGTCGGCTTCGAGGGGCCCGTCGACTACTCCGGGGACACCTCCTGGACCGTTGGCTGCTCGCTCGGCGCCCTCGGCCTGCTGACCGCCGTCACCACCATCTACCTGGCCTTCCGCCCCGAACACCCGGCCGCCCGGCTCACCGAGGACGACGAGGCCCGGCTGCGCGCCCTGCTGGCACGGCACGGCGGGCGCGACTCGCTCGGGCACTTCGCGCTCCGCCGCGACAAGGCCGTCGTCTTCTCGCCCAGCGGCAAGGCCGCCGTCTGCTACCGCGTGGTCTCCGGCGTGATGCTCGCCAGCGGGGACCCGATCGGTGACGTGGAGGCGTGGCCCGGCGCGATCGAACGCTTCATGGACGAGGCGCGGGCGCACTCCTGGGCCCCCGCCGTCATGGGGTGCGGCGAGACGGGCGGCGAGGTCTGGACCCGCGAGACCGGACTCACCGCCCTGGAGCTGGGCGACGAGGCGGTGGTGGACGTCGCGGATTTCTCCCTCGCCGGACGCGCGATGCGCAACGTACGCCAGATGGTGAAGCGCATTGAGCGCAACGGCTACGAGACCCGCGTCCGGCGCGTGGCCGACATCGGCGAGGCAGAACTCGCCCGCATCCGCCGGGCCGCCGGCGACTGGCGCGGCACCGACACCGAACGCGGCTTCTCCATGGCGCTCGGCCGGATCGGCGACACCGCCGACCTGGACTGCTTCGTCGCCACCGCCCACAAGGCGGACGAGCAGAGCGCCGGCTCCCCGTACGGCGACCTGAAGGCCGTGCTCCACTTCGTGCCCTGGGGCAGCGACGGGATGTCCCTCGACCTGATGCGCCGCGACCGCTCCGCCGACCCCGGCATGAACGAGCTGCTGATCGTCGCCTCGCTCCAGGCCGCGCCCCGGCTCGGCGTCAGCCGGGTCTCGCTGAACTTCGCGATGTTCCGCTCCGCGCTCGCCCGGGGCGAGAAGCTGGGCGCGGGACCCGTCCTGCGGGTCTGGCGCGGGCTGCTGATCTTCCTCTCGCGGTGGTTCCAGATCGAGTCGCTGTACAAGTTCAACGCGAAGTTCCGGCCGCGCTGGGAGCCCCGCTTCGTGGTCTACCGCACCGCCCGCGACCTGCCCCGCATCTCCTTCGCCGCGATGCAGGCCGAGGGCTTCGTGCACCTGGCGCTCCCCCGCCCCCTCCGGTTCGCCCCGCGCCGCCCGTGCGCCCACGCGCGGCCCCAGGCGGGCGAGCAGGACGCCCGTACGGCGTAGCGCCTCGCCGTACGGGCCCCAGGGCCTGCCTTCAAGCTCCCCTCTGCCGTGCGACGCCTGGCACGCACTCTCGCTGCACCGGCCGAGATCCCTAGTACGTCCAGTACGAGGGATCGCGGCCGGTGCAGCGAGGAGTGGGGTCTCCCCTGTTCGAGCGAAGCCGAGAACTTGGGGATGCACCAGACGCCGCGCGGCCGCCCTCCGGGCGACGAGGGGAGCTTGAAGGCAGGCCCTAGGCTGGTCGTATGAGTACGTTGCGTCGAACGGTCCAGGGTCTGCCGGAGTGGGACCGCTGCGCGGTCATGGGGGTCGTCAACGTGACCCCCGACTCCTTCTCCGACGGGGGCCGCTGGTTCGACACCACGAGGGCCGTCAAGCACGGCCTGGACCTGGTCGCCGAGGGCGCCGACCTCGTGGACGTGGGCGGCGAGTCCACCCGCCCCGGCGCCAGCAGGGTGGACGAGTCCGAGGAGCTGCGCCGGGTGGTCCCGGTCGTCCGGGGCCTGGCGTCGGAGGGCGTCACGGTCTCCGTCGACACCATGCGTGCCCGGGTCGCCGAGCAGGCCATCGCCGCCGGCGCGGTCCTCGTCAACGACGTCAGCGGCGGCCAGGCCGATCCGGACATGGTCCCCGTGGTCGCCGCCGCCGGCGCCCCGTTCGTCGTCATGCACTGGCGCGGCTTCAGCGAGTCGATGAACAGCCGGGCGGTGTACGGGGACGTGGTCGGCGAGGTCACCGACGAGCTGCGCGCCCGGATGGACGCGGTGGTGGCCGGTGGCATCGCCCCGGAACGCCTCGTGATCGACCCCGGGCTCGGCTTCGCCAAGGACGCCCCGCACGACCTGGCGCTGCTGGCCGGGCTGGACGCGCTGCACGCCCTCGGCCGCCCCCTGCTGGTCGCCGCGTCCCGCAAGCGGTTCCTGGGCCATGTCCTGGCCCGCGAGGGCGCCGCCCCGCCGCCCGCCCGCGAGCGCGACGCCGCCACGGCCGCCGTCTCCGCCCTCTCCGCCCGGGCCGGCGCCTGGGCGGTCCGCGTCCACGAGGTACGGGCCACCGCCGACGCCGTCCGGGTCGCCCGCGCGATCGAGGGAGCCGCGTGACCGGGGCGGACGACGAGGCGACCGGCCCGGGCGACGAGGCGACCGGGCCTGGCGAGGGGGTGACCCCGGGCGACGAGCACGCGGGCGCCGCCGCCGACATCGCGGCCGTCGAGCAGGCCAACACCGCGTACTACGAGGCCGTGGAGCGCGGTGACCTGGACGCGCTGACGGCCGCCTGGCTGCCGGACGAGGAGCTGACGGTCTCCTGCGTCCACCCGGGCTGGCCGGTGCTCAGCGGGCGGCGCGAGGTGCTGCGCAGCTACGCGCTGATCATGGCGAACACCGAGTACATCCAGTTCTTCCTGACCGACGTCGACGTCTCCATGACCGACGACACCGCGCTGGTGACCTGCACCGAGAACATCCTCAGCGGCGGCCCCGCCGAGGAGGGTGCCTCGCTCGGCCCCCTCGTCGGGCAGCTCGTCGTCGCCACGAATGTGTTCCGCCGCACTCCGGACGGCTGGAAGCTCTGGTCGCACCACGGTTCGCCCGTACTGGCCGAAACCGGCGAAGAAGAGGACGAAGACCCCACACCCTGAGCCGGCCCGGCCCTCTTTCGGGCAGGAAAGCCGGTCCGGGGTGATTGGCCCCGGCCACTTCGGGGTATCAGCGGCTATCTGTTCCGCGCCCGCAGGCCCGGCCCCCACGGGGGAGGGCTGTCGGTGCTCGCAGGTAGATTCGAAATCGGGCACCCGGCCGCCCGCACGCGGCCCGGTGCCCCCGGACCAACGACAGCAGGAGTGATTCGCGTGGATCGTGTCGCGCTGCGCGGCCTCAAGGCCCGCGGGCACCATGGCGTCTTCCCCCGGGAACGGGAAGAGGGACAGACGTTCATCGTGGACCTGGTGCTCGGCCTCGACACCCGCCCCGCGGCAGCCACCGACGACCTGACGAAGACCGTGCACTACGGCGTGGTCGCGGAGGAGGTCGTCGCCGTGGTCCAGGGCGAGCCGGTCGACCTGATCGAGACGCTCGCCGAGCGCATCGCCCAACAGTGCCTCAAGCACGACGGCGTCGAGGAGGTGGAGGTCGTGGTGCACAAGCCGGACGCGCCCATCACCGTCCCGTTCGACGACGTCACCATCACCATCACCCGGAGCCGAGCATGACTGCATTTTCCACCGAAGGGCAGAGCGACCCGACCGTACAGCCGGTGCCCGCCTCCGTGGTCGAGCAGGTGGACGCCGCGGACATCACCCTTTCCAACCCCAAAATGGCCGTGCTCTCGCTCGGCGCCAACCTGGGCAACCGCCTGGAGACGCTCCAGGGCGCCATCGACGCCCTGGAGGACACCCCCGGCCTCCGGGTCAAGGCGGTCTCCCCGGTGTACGAGACGGAGCCCTGGGGCGTCGACCCCGGCTCCCAGCCCTCGTACTTCAACGCGGTGATCGTCGTGAAGACGACGCTGCCCCCGTCCTCGCTCCTGGAGCGCGGCCAGGCCATCGAGGAAGCCTTCGAACGGGTCCGCGAGGAGCGCTGGGGTCCGCGCACCATCGACGTCGACATCGTGTCGTACGCGGATGTCGTCTCCGACGACCCCGTGCTCACCCTGCCCCACCCCCGGGCCCGCGAGCGCGCCTTCGTCCTCGCCCCCTGGCACGACGTGGACCCCGAGGCCCAGCTGCCCGGCGCGGGCCCGGTCGCCGATCTGCTGACCGGTGTCGGGCGCGACGGTGTGCTCCCCCGGGCCGACCTGGAACTCCGGCTGCCCGAGTAGTCGTTAGGCTCACAGAACACAGCACGAAGGACACGACGGACACAGGCGGCGAAG
Organism: Streptomyces sp. NPDC097595; assembly: GCF_044761525.1. Classification (NCBI taxonomy): domain Bacteria; kingdom Bacillati; phylum Actinomycetota; class Actinomycetes; order Kitasatosporales; family Streptomycetaceae; genus Streptomyces; species Streptomyces sp. NPDC097595. The sequence continues at coordinate 54,695 of NZ_JBIWCN010000027.1, forward strand.
GGCGGCTCACGGGGTGAAGCAACTACGGCTCGGAGTCCTGGCCGGCCTCTTCGCCGCCGCCGGAGTCCTCTCCTGGGGCGCCGCCCGCCTCTGGGACTCCTTGGGCACGCTGCCGAGCGTCCCGCTCTTCGCGCCCATCGTCCTGGCGCTGATCGCCGTCGTCCTGCTGGCCACGGCGCTGTCCCTCCGCGCCCGCCTGCGCGCCCAGCGCGAGCGCCGCCCGGACGCGAAGGGTGTCGAGCCCATGATGGCCGCCCGCGCCCTGGTCTTCGCGCAGGCGAGCGCCCTGGTCGTCGCCCTGGTCTCCGGCATGTACGGCGGCACGGCCGTCTTCCTGCTCGGCTCCCTGGACAACCCACCCCGCCGCGACCAGGCCATCTACGCCGCCTTCGCGGTCCTGGCCGGCCTCGCGGTCATCGCCGCCGCCCTCTTCCTGGAGCACATCTGCAAGCTCCCGGACGACAAGGACGACAACAAGCCGGACGCGGCGGCGGCGTAGCGCCGGCCTCCCGGACGCCCGTCACCAAGCCTGGCGGGCAAGGTGCCCGTTGACCAGGAAGGTCGGAAACGGGTCGAGCCGGTAGTCGTAGAACGTGAACGGTTTGCCCGCCGCGGGGCGCTCACGCACTTCGAGCACTTCCACCCATGCTGCCTCCTTGGGCTGAACAGCATGCCGCTCGGGCCTGAACGTCCCACGTGCGGGCCAATTGTCGACAACCACCAGGTGGGAGGCGTTCGCCCCCTGCAGCCTCGGAGTGAACCTCGCTCCGATCACCTGCGCCAACTCGGTCAGGAAGCCGACGTTGGCGCTGACGAGGACGCGTCCGGCCCAGGTCTTGCTCCGGCAGCCGTCACCGTCGGCGTATCCGTCAAGGAAGCCGTCGAACACGTCCCTGTCCCTGAGAACCACACGGGGAAAGCGTTGCCTCATATGGTGGGCATCGCCCCCGACGTACTGGCGCAGGGCATCCGCAAGGTACGAGGAAACCACTCGCACGCGGAACCCTGGAACATCCCGCCCGAGATAGCCAGACGGGCGTGTCACGGCCTCCAGCCGGGCACGCAACCCTGTGGCCGCGCTCAGGCACCGGGCGTACTCGGCTGCGAACGCCTCGTCGTTCACCACGAGCGAGACGTAGTTCGTACCCACCGTTCCGTCGGCACACGTCGCGCCGACGAAGTAGCCGAATTCGTACCCGGGCCTGATGGTCAGCCTCTCCCGGCACAGCTTCCTGGCGTGTGCCCAGGCCAGCACTGTCCCGGCCGAGTCCCGGGCGTGCACCCAGCCGTCAGGGGTCCCGAGCAGTTGGTCCGGGGCCACGGTGAACGTCGTGTGGCTGGTCCTCACGTCCACCGCGGCACGCCCCTTGACAGCGCTCACGGCGACGACGTCGGTCGGAACCGTACGGTCGCCGTCCAATGTCCACAACCGCGAACCCACACTCACGCTCGCGGCCCGACCGCGCCCTCCGACGACGTTCACCGTCTGCCGACTCGGTAATCCCCCCATGACCAACCTCCCGAATCACACGGCCATGCCTGATTCGGGAGGTTACGTCGCAGCACTGACAATCCGGCTATCGCGCCAGTATCAGGCTCATCGCCTCGGCCCGGGTGGATGCGTCACGCAGCTGTCCGCGCACCGCGGACGTCGTCGTCTTCGCACCCGGCTTCCGGATGCCGCGGACGGACATGCACATGTGCTCCGCCTCGACGACGACGATCGCACCGCGCGCCTCCAGGATCCGCATCAGCGCATCCGCGACCTGCGTGGTCAGCCGCTCCTGGACCTGCGGTCGCCGGGCGAAGACATCGACAAGACGCGCCAGCTTGGACAGACCCGTGATCTTGCCGCTCTCCGCAGGGATGTATCCGACGTGTGCCACCCCATGGAACGGGAGCAGGTGGTGCTCGCAGAGGCTCATGATCTCGATGTCCTTCACCAGGACCATCTCGTCGTGCCCCAGGTCGAATGTCGTCGTCAGGACATCCTCGGGCTCCTGCCGCAGACCGGCGAGGATCTCCCTGTACGCCCGCGCCACCCGCCCCGGCGTCTCCTTCAGGCCCTCGCGGTCGGGGTCCTCGCCCACGGCCAGCAGCAGCTCCCGGACAGCGGCCTCGGCACGTTTCTCGTCGAACTCGCCGATCGGCCCCTGGGGGTCCAGCGTCACCGGGTCGGTCATGTGTGCCTCGTTCCTTGAGCGGTCACTGCGGGGGCATCCGCGCAGGTGTACGGAAAAGCCGCGCCCCCAACAGGCTAGAACCTGGGGGACGCGGCATCCATTCCGGGCCTGGTGGGAGCCCCGTGACGGGGGACACACCGGGTCGGTGACTAGCTCTCGGGACGCTCCTCGGGGAGGGTCTCCGTGCTCGGGACGGTGTCCGTGACCGAGCCGGCGGCCGTGCTCGCGCCGTTGGTGAGGGCGAGCTCCTTCGGGGAGAGGACCGGCGGACGGGTGGACGGGGTGCGCCGGGCGGAGCCGGTCCACGCGGGGCGGGCCGGGCGCTTGACGATCGGGGCGAAGATCTCGGCGATCTCCTCCTTGCCCAGGGTCTCCTTCTCCAGGAGGCGGAGGACCAGGGTGTCCAGCACGTCGCGATTCTCGACGAGGATCTCCCACGCGTCGTTGTGGGCGGTCTCGATGAGCTTCTTGACCTCTTCGTCCACCAGCGCGGCGACCTCTTCCGAGTAGTCGCGCTGATGGCCCATCTCGCGGCCCACGAACGGTTCGGTGTTGTCGCCGCCGAACTTGATCGCGCCGAGCCGCTCGGTCATGCCGTACTGCGTGACCATCGCGCGGGCCGTTGCCGTGGCCTTCTCGATGTCGTTCGCGGCGCCGGTGGTCGGGTCGTGGAAGACCAGCTCCTCGGCCGCGCGCCCGCCCAGCATGTACGCGAGCTGGTCGAGCATCTCGTTGCGCGTCGTGGAGTACTTGTCCTCCTCCGGGAGCACCATCGTGTAACCGAGGGCGCGGCCGCGGGAGAGAATCGTGATCTTGTGGACCGGGTCCGACTGGGGGGAAGCCGCCGCGACCAGGGCGTGTCCGCCCTCGTGGTACGCGGTGATCTTCTTCTCCTTCTCGGACATGATCCGGGTCCGCTTCTGCGGACCCGCCACGACGCGGTCGATGGCCTCGTCCAGCATCGCGTTGTCGATGAGCTTCTGGTTGCTGCGCGCCGTCAGGAGCGCGGCCTCGTTCAGCACGTTCGACAGGTCGGCACCGGTGAAGCCGGGCGTGCGGCGGGCGACGGCGCCGAGATCGACGTCCGGGGCCACCGGCTTGCCCTTCTGGTGGACCTTCAGGATCTCCAGACGGCCCTGCATGTCCGGCCGGTCGACCGCGATCTGCCGGTCGAAGCGGCCCGGGCGCAGCAGCGCCGGGTCGAGGATGTCCGGGCGGTTCGTGGCGGCGATCAGGATGACGCCGCCCTTCACGTCGAAGCCGTCCATCTCGACGAGCAGCTGGTTGAGCGTCTGCTCGCGCTCGTCGTGACCGCCGCCCATGCCGGCGCCGCGGTGGCGGCCGACGGCGTCGATCTCGTCGACGAAGACGATCGCCGGGGCGTTCGCCTTGGCCTGCTCGAAGAGGTCGCGGACGCGGGAGGCGCCGACACCGACGAACATCTCCACGAAGTCGGAGCCGGAGATCGAGTAGAACGGGACGCCCGCCTCGCCCGCGACGGCGCGCGCGAGCAGGGTCTTGCCCGTACCGGGAGGCCCGTAGAGCAGGACGCCCTTGGGGATCTTGGCGCCGACGGCCTGGAACTTGGCCGGCTCCTGCAGGAACTCCTTGATCTCGTGGAGCTCCTCGACCGCCTCGTCCGAGCCCGCCACGTCGGCGAACGTCGTCTTCGGGGTGTCCTTGGTGATCAGCTTGGCCTTGGACTTGCCGAACTGCATGACCTTGGAGCCGCCACCCTGCATCTGATTCATCAGGAACAGGAAGACGACCACGATGAGGACGAACGGCAGCAGTGAGAAGAGGATCGAGACGAACGGGGACTGCTTCGACGGCGAGACGGTGTACCCGTCCTTGATGTCGCCGCTCTCGTACTTCTTCTGGAGCATGTCGGCGAGCTGGACGCCCTGGTTGCCGATGTAGCTCGCCTGGAACTTGCTGCCGGACTCGCCGGACAGCTTCTGACCGTCCTTCAGTTCGATCTTGATGATGTGATCGTCACCGGTGGTGAGCTTGGCCTGGTCCACCTGGTTCTTGCTGATCGCCTGGATCACCTGTCCGGTGTCCACCGTCTTGTAGCCGCCGCCCGAGCCGACGACATTCATCAACACGACCACGGCGAGGACGGCCAGCACGATCCACATGACCGGCCCACGGAAGTATCGCTTCACGTCCATCCATACGAGGCGAAGACGCCCCGTCCCTCCTGCCCGTAGGTAAATGCTGCTGTGAGTAAAGACTGTTCTTCGGACGGTACCCCAGCATGGTCACCGGCGTCCGCCTCGGACGTCCGGCAATCGCGCCTCGAAGGCTCAACGGCGGGCGGCCCGTGAGGGTTCCCGGCGGGCCCTGCGACGGGTCCGCGGGCCCTCAGCCTCCGTATACGTGCGGGGCGAGGGTCCCGACGAAGGGGAGGTTGCGGTACTTCTCCGCGTAGTCCAGCCCGTAGCCGACGACGAACTCGTTGGGAATGTCGAAGCCGACCCACTTGCAGTCGAGCGCGACCTTGGCCGCGTCCGGCTTGCGGAGCAGGGTGCAGATCTCCAGCGAGGCGGGCTCGCGCGAGCCCAGGTTCGACATCAGCCAGGACAGCGTCAGACCGGAGTCGATGATGTCCTCGACGATCAGGACGTGCTTGCCCTTGATGTCGGTGTCCAGGTCCTTGAGGATCCGGACGACACCGGAGGACTGGGTGCCCGCGCCGTACGAGGAGACGGCCATCCAGTCCATGGTGACGGGGGTGGACAGCGCACGCGCCAGGTCCGCCATGACCATGACGGCGCCCTTGAGGACCCCGACGAGGAGCAGGTCCTTGCCGGCGTACTCCGCGTCGATCTTCGCGGCCAGCTCCACGAGCTTCGCGTCGATCTCTTCCTTGGTGAGGAGCACCGACTGGAGGTCGGCGCCCATGTCCTTCTCGTTCACCCGCGTCTCTTTCTGTGCCTGCCGGGTCCGGGGGTGGAGTCCCGGGCCTGCGCGGCCGTCGCCCTGCATGTCAGCCGCTCGTGCGTCAGCTCTGCCGGATGACCAGTCTGCCACCCTGCCGCAGGGCTTCGACGCGGCCGGGGAGGTTGATGGCCTGCTGGCCGCGCCAGCCGGTGACCAGGCGGTCCACTTCCTCGATGTGCCGGGCGAAGAGCGAGCCAGCAGGGGAACCCGCCTCTATGGCGGCCCGGCGCAGCACCCGGCGGCGTACGGCGGGGGGCAGCTCGTACAGCTTGGCGCACTCCAGCCGGCCCGCGTCGTCGCGTACGTCACGGTCGGCGGCGGCGGCCCAGGTGTCGAGGGCGTCGGCGTCGTCGCGGGAGAGCTGGGCCGTACGGGCGAGGGCTTCGACCACGCCCTTGCCGAGGGCCTTCTCCAGGGCGGGCAGGCCCTCGTGGCGCAGCCGGGAGCGGGTGTAGGCGGGGTCGATGTTGTGGGGGTCGTCCCAGACGGGCAGGGACTGGGCGAGGCAGGCGGTGCGGGCGGTCTGCCGGTCGAGCTGGAGGAAGGGGCGGCGGTAGCGGCCGGCCGGGCCGGAGGCGGCGGCCATGCCGGACAGCGAGCGGATGCCGGAGCCGCGGGCGAGGCCCAGCAGGACGGTCTCGGCCTGGTCGTCGCGGGTGTGGCCGAGGAGGACGGCGGCGGCGCCGTGGTGTTCGGCGGCGGCGTCGAGCGCGGTGTAGCGGGCGTCGCGGGCGGCGGCCTCGGGTCCGCCCTCGCGGCCGACGTGGACGGCGACGGCCTCGACGGGGCCGAGGCCCATGGCGGCGAGCCGGGCGGCGACCTCGGCGGCGCGGGTGTCGGAGCCGTCCTGGAGGCCGTGGTCGACGGTGACGCCGCCGGCCCGGACCGGGAGTTTGCGGGCCTCGAAGGCGAGGGCGGAGGCGAGCGCCATGGAGTCGGCGCCGCCGGAGCAGGCCACCAGCACCAGGGGGGTGTCGGGGCGGGCGGGGAGCGTGCCGAGGCGGCTGCCCCCGCCGGCCGGGGCGAGCTCGGGGTGCGGGGCGTGCCCGGCGCGTTCGTTCTGTTCGGCGTGTTCGGCGATGACGTCGTGGAGTACGCGGCGGACCGCCAGGCGTATCGCCGCGACCGCAGGATGGGGACCCATGTCCGGTGCCCTTCGTGAGGAGCTTGAGGGGTGTCTCGGAGTGCCGGGACGGGAAGGAGTGCCGTCACTCAGAGTGCGTCGATGGTGACAGAGCAATGCCGTTCATCGAGCATTGCACGCCTTCCCATGCCCCTACGGTCCCTCGGATGGGTGATTACCGGCGCGTTGCCTTCGTACCGGGGACCTTGATCACGACTCTGCCTTACGGTGCACCCTCGCGATCCAGTCCGCGGGGCGGGCGATCTCCGCCTTGGTGGGGAGGGTGTTGGGCGAGGTCCACACCCGGTTGAAGCCGTCCATGCCGACCTCGTCCACGACGGCGCGCACGAAGCGTTCGCCGTCCCGGTACTGGCGCAGCTTGGCATCGAGGCCGAGCAGCTTGCGCAGGGCCTGGTCGAGGCGGCTCGCGCCGCGGGCGCGGCGCTGCTGGAACTTCTCGCGGATCTCGGCGACGGAGGTCACGACCTCGGGGCCGACGCCGTCCATGACGTAGTCGGCGTGTCCTTCGAGGAGGGACATCACGGCGGTGAGGCGGCCGAGGATCTCGCGCTGGGCGGGGGTCTGGACGAGCTCGACCAGGCTGCGCCCGCCGTCCTCGCCCTCCTCGCCCTCGGGCCGGCCGCCGGAGAGGGACTGGACGGCCTCGCGCAGCCGCTCCAGGAAGGTCATCGGGTCGACGTCGGTCTCGTCCAGGAAGGACTGGATCTCGCCCTGGAGGTGGTCGCGGAGCCAGGGCACCGCGGTGAACTGGGTGCGGTGGGTCTCCTCGTGGAGGGCGACCCAGAGCCGGAAGTCGTGCGGGTCGGCCTCCAGCTCGCGCTCCACGTGGACGATGTTGGGCGCCACGAGCAGGAGGCGGCCGCCGCCGTCGGCGGAGGCGGGGAGCTCGCGGGAGGCGGGGGCGAAGGTCTCGTACTGGCCGAGGACGCGGGAGGCGAGGAAGGACAGCAGCATCCCGACCTCGACGCCGGTGACCTTGGAGCCGACCGCTCCGAGCACGGCGCCGCCCGCGCCGCCGGAGCGCCGTTCCTCCATCTTCTCCAGGAGGGGGCGGAGCAGTTCGCGGAAGCCGGCGACGTTGGCCTTGATCCAGCCGGTGCGGTCCACGACGAGGACGGGGGTGTCCTCGGGCTCGGTTCCCTCGGGGATCATCCGGGTGAAGGCGCGGACGTGCTCCTCCGCCGCCTTCGCGTGCCTGCGCAGCTCCGCGACGACCTCGCGGGCCTCCTCGCGGCTGATCTCGGGGCCCGGCCGCACAAGCCGGGTCGCGGTCGCGACCGCGAGGTTCCAGTCGACCATCCCTGCACCACCGATGCTCGTCATGCGTCAACCGTACGTGCTCGCCCCTTGATGCGGTGCGGTGTTGACGGGCTCATCGCTTCCCGGCGCCGAGTGCGGTGGCGAGTTTGTCGAGGGCCTTCTGGGCCTCGGTGGGGGCGGTGGTGCCGGAGGCGAGGAAGGCGAAGGCGAGGAGCCGTCCCCGGGTGTCGACCACCGTGCCGGCGAGGCTGTTCACGCCGGTGAGGGTGCCGGTCTTGGCGCGGATGAAGCCGGTGCCGCCGGACGCGCTGGTGTAGCGGCTGCTGAGCGTGCCGCTGAATCCGGCGACGGGGAGGCCGGTGAGGACGGGGCGCAGTTCGGGGTGGGCGGGGTCGGCCGCCCGGGCGAGGAGGCCGGCGAGCAGGGCGGCGGTCACCTTGTCCTCGCGGTTGAGCCCGCTGCCGTCGGCGATGTTCACGCCCTTCAGGGGCAGGCCGAGCTTCTTCAGGCGGGCGGTGACGGCCCGTCGGCCGCCCGTGAAGTCGGCGGGCTGCCCGGCGGCGATGGCGGTCTGCCGGGCCAGGGCCTCGGCGATGTCGTTGTCGCTGTTGGTGAGGGCGCGTTCGACCAGGCCGGAGAGGGGCGCGGAGAGGTGGGTGGCGACGGTGCGGGACGTCTTGGCGGGGCGGCCGGGGGCGGGTGCGCCCTTGGTGGTGACGCCGGCGTCCTTCAGGTATCCGGCGAAGGCGCGGGCGGCGTCGCCCGCCGGGTCCTCGGTGCGCGCGGCGGGTCCCTTGACGGAGTCGTCCTGGCGGCCCTCGTTCAGCATCAGGGCGCTCATGGGCGCGATGTTCTCGTTGGGGCCGATCGGGTGGTGCGTGGGCCCCGAATAGGCGGAGGCGTCGTAGCGCAGCCGTACGGAGGGGGTCTTGCCGGTCTTGAGGGCGCGGGCGGCCTCGGTGGCCAGGGCGCGCAGGGCGGCCTTGTCCAGGGTGGGGTCGCCGCCGCCGACGAGGGTGACGGTGCGCAGGTCGTCGGAGGCGCGCACGGTGGTGGGGATGCGGTGGGCGGGGCCGAGGGCGCCGAGGGCGGCGACGGTAGTGGCGATCTTGACGGTGGAGGCGGGCGTCATGGGGGCGTCGGCGCCCTTGCCGTAGAGCCGCTTGCCGGTGGCGGTGTCGATGACCACGGCGCCGCGACGGGAGCCCAGCGCGTCGTTCTCCAGCAGCGGGTCCAGGACGGCGCGCAGGTCGCGGGTGGCGCCGGCCGGGGCGTCCTGTGTGCCGGTGCCGGGGGCGGACAGGGCGGCGAGGACGGCGGGGGCGCTGGGGGCCGGGGCGGGGCCCTCGGGGTCGCCGCCGTCGTGATGTACGCCACCTGTGCCTTCGGCGGCGACCGCCCGGTCCCGCTCGGCCTTACGCTGACCCGAGTCCCAGGGTCCGGCGGCGAGGACGACGCCGGCCGCGAGGGCCAGTCCGACGACGGCGGACACGGCCGTGAACTGCCAGTCGTTCACTCCGCCGCGTACGCCCAGGCGGGCCGCGATACCGCCGCCGGGCCTGCCGGGCGGTTCCGTCGACGGTCTTTCCACCGGCTCGGCCACCGTTGACCAGCCCCTTTCGCGAGCACACATCTGCGTGAGGGACACTTAACCACCAGTCGTATGTGTTGATCATGGAGGAGCCACCCGTGGAGTTCGACGTCGTTATCGAGATCCCGAAGGGTTCGCGCAACAAGTACGAGGTGGATCACGAGACCGGCCGGATTCGTCTGGACCGTCGGCTCTTCACCTCGACCAGCTACCCGGCGGACTACGGCTTCGTCGAGGACACCCTCGGTGAGGACGGCGACCCGCTGGACGCGCTGGTGATCCTGGAGGAGCCGACGTTCCCGGGCTGCCTCATCAAGTGCCGTGCGATCGGCATGTTCCGGATGACCGACGAGGCCGGCGGCGACGACAAGCTGCTGTGCGTCCCGGCGTCCGACCCCCGGGTGGAGCACCTGCAGGACATCCAGCACGTGTCGGAGTTCGACCGCCTGGAGATCCAGCACTTCTTCGAGGTCTACAAGGACCTGGAGCCGGGCAAGTCCGTCGAGGGCGCCGACTGGGTCGGCCGCGCCGAGGCCGAGGCCGAGATCGTCGCCTCCCGCAAGCGCCTGGAGGCGCAGGGCGGCGCGCACTGACGTTCCGCTTCGTGTGAGCGGGCTACGAAACGGGCGGTACACCCACGCGGGTGTGCCGCCCGTTCCGTGTGCCCTCCCTTGGGCGTGGCCATACTGGGCAGGAGTGCGGCCGAGGACGCGCAGCCGAGGAGGAACGAGGTCGAGTGGTGGCGGAACCGGGCGGTTTCGATGACGAGAAACCCCAGTCCGACGAGGCGCACAGCGCCTTCTCGCAGCCTGCCGGGACCGAGCCGGCGGCTCCGCCCGAGGAGGACCACCCGACGTCGGAGTTCGCCCTTCCGGCGGGGGTGACGCCCGAGTCCCCGGCCCCGGGTTCCGGTTCCGGTACGGGTTCCGCTTCCGGGTCCGAGGCGGCTTCGGCGTTCGCCACGCCGAGCACGTACAACTTCCGGGACTCCCCGCCGGCGTTCACCCCGGCGTACGGGGTGCCGATGGTCCGGCTGACCAAGGAGGCGCCCTGGCAGGACCGGATGCGCACGATGCTGCGGATGCCGGTGGCCGAGCGCCCGGCCCCGGAGCCGGTCCAGCGGCACGATGAGGAGGCGGGGCCCCCGGTTCCGCGCGTGCTCGACCTGACGCTGCGTATCGGGGAGCTGCTGCTCGCGGGCGGTGAGGGCGCCGAGGACGTCGAGGCGGCGATGTTCGCGGTGATGCGGAGCTACGGGCTCGACCGCTGCGAGCCGACCGTGACGTTCACGCTGCTGTCGATCTCGCACCAGCCGTCGCTGGTGGACGACCCGGTGACGGCGAGCCGTACGGTACGCCGCCGGGGCACCGACTACACGCGGCTCGCGGCGGTCTTCCGGCTGATCGACGACATCACCACGGCCGACGACGAGGTGTCGCTGGAGGAGGCGTACCGGCGGCTCGCGGAGATCCGGCGCAACCGGCACCCGTATCCCGGCTGGGTGCTCACGCTGGCCGCCGGCGGGCTGGCCGGGGCGGCGTCCGTGCTGGTCGGCGGTGGTCCGCTGGTGTTCCTGATCGCGGCGCTCGGGGCGATGCTCGGTGACCGGCTGGCCTGGCTGTGCGCGGGGCGCGGGCTGCCGGAGTTCTACCAGTTCGTGGTGGCGGCGATGCCGCCCGCCGCGATGGGCGTGGCGCTGACGCTGACGCACTGGTCGGACGTACGGCCGTCCGCGGTGATCACCGGTGGACTGTTCGCGCTGCTGCCGGGGCGGGCGCTGGTGGCGGGCGTGCAGGACGGCCTGACCGGGTACTACATCACCGCCTCGGCGCGGCTCCTGGAGGTCATGTACTTCTTCATCGCGATCGTCACCGGGGTGCTGCTGGCGCTGTACGGGGGGCTTCAGCTGGGGGCCGAGCTGGACCCGGAGGCGCGGTTCATCACGCATGACCGGCCGGTGATCCAGATCTTCGCGTCGATGCTGCTGACCCTGGCCTTCGCGATCCTGCTCCAGCAGGAGCGGGCGACGGTGCTCGCGGTGACCCTGAACGGCGGAGTGGCCTGGATCGTCTACGGGGCGATGGCCCGGACGGGCAACCTGTCGGCGGTGGCCGCGACGGCCGCGGCCGCCGGGCTCGTCGGGCTGTTCGGGCAGCTGTTCTCGCGCTACCGCTACACGTCGTCGCTGCCGTACATCACGGCGGCGATCGGGCCGCTGCTGCCCGGTTCGGCGACGTACTTCGGTCTGCTGGGCGTCGCGCAGAACGAGCTGGACCGGGGCCTCGCCTCGCTGTCCACGGCGGTGGCGACGGCCCTGGCCATCGCCATCGGGGTGAACCTGGGGAGCGAGATCTCCCGGCTGTTCATGCGGGTGCCGGGCGCGGTCGGCGGCGCGAACCGCCGCGCGGCCAAGCGGACGCGCGGCTTCTGACCGGGGCGCCCCTCAGGGGCGTACAGAGCTCAGGGGCGTACGGCGCTCAGCGCTTGGCGTGGCGGCCGCGGCGGCCGGCGGACGGGTCCTGCGGGGGCACCTCGCCGCTGCCGGCGGCGGGGCCCTCCTTCTTGGCCTTGCTGCGGGCGCGCAGGAACTCGATGGCGATCGGGACGACCGAGATCAGCACGATCAGGACGAGCATCGCCTCGATGTTCTTGTGGACGAACTCGACGTTGCCGAGGGCGGCGCCGAGCAGCGTCACGCCGACGCCCCAGAGGACGCCGCCGATCACGTTGAACACGATGAACGAGCGGTAGTTCATCCGGCTGACGCCCGCGATGATCGGGGTGAAGGTCCGCACGATCGGCACGAAGCGGGCCAGGATCAGCGACTTCGGGCCGTGCTTCTCGAAGAACTCGTGGGCCTTCTCGACGTTCTCCTGCTTGAAGAGGCGGGAGTCGGGGCGGCTGAAGAGCGAGGGGCCGACCTTGCGGCCGAAGAGATAGCCCACCTGGTCGCCGATGATCGCGGCCAGCGCGACCAGGACGCAGACCAGCCAGAGCGGGGTGTGCAGCTTGTCGGTCGTGACCAGCAGGCCCGTGGTGAACAGCAGGGAGTCACCGGGCAGGAAGAAGCCGATGAGCAGCCCGGACTCGGCGAAGACGATGACCAGGACGCCGGCCAGGCCGAACTGTCCGATGAGATAGTCCGGGTCCAGCCAGCTCGGTCCGAGCGCAAGCGTATTCAAGGGTCCGGGCTCCAGGATGAGGTCGATGGGCGGCTGCGTGGCCGCCCCAAGCTATCAACGCCTCGGGACGGCCCCGGGTTCCACCCGCCTCCGTGACCGTTTACGCCCGGCGGTGCGCGTTCGCCTCGATCGCGTCGCGCAGGTGCTCGGCCAGGCCCGGCCGCATGGAGTCGTAGAACGCCTTGAACTGCGGATCGGCGACGTACATCCCGCCGAGGCCCCGGTGGATCTCGTAGGTGCACTCGTAGAACCAGGTCGAGATGTGCAGCCGGTGCTCCTCGGCGAGGTCCGTGGCGCGCTCGCCGTCGGCCGGCTCGCCGGCCTCCATCAGTGCGTCGTAGCGCTCGCCCCAGGAGGCGACCTCGGCCTTCATCCGCTGCCAGTCCTCCTTGGTGTAGCGGGCGGCGCGGCGCTGCGACTCGGCGTAGGTGTCGGTGGAGCCCCAGCGGCGCTCGGCCTCCTCGGCGTACTGGTCGGGGTCCTTGTCGCCGAAGACCTCGAACTTCTCCTCAGGGGTGAGGTTGATGCCCATCCTGCGTGCCTCCATCGCTGTCTCTACGGCGGCGGCCATCCGCTGGAGCTCCGCGATCCGGTGCGACAGCAGCGCGTGCTGGCGGCGCAGGTGCTCCTGCGGGTCCGCGTCCGGGTCGTCGAGCAGGGCCGCGATCCCGTCCAGCGGGAAGCCGAGCTCCCGGTAGAAGAGGATCTGCTGCAGCCGGTCCAGATCGGCGTCGTCGTAGCGCCGGTGGCCCGCGTGGCTGCGCCCGCCCGGTGAGAGCAGGCCGATGGTGTCGTAGTGGTGCAGGGTGCGCACCGTGACCCCGGCATAGCCGGCGACCTGTCCCACGGAGTGCTCCATGGCTCCCCGCTCCTTCCTGTGTGGGTACGGGTACGAGCCTGGGCCCTCACGCCGCGTGAGGTGCAAGTCCCGCCCGCCGCCCGCACCATTTGAACGGTTTTACGGCTTTCGCATCGCTATGGTGTGCCGATGCCGACCGATTCCGTCGTCGCCGCCGAGCCCGCCCCCGCCGCCCGCCGGCTGCTCGTGCTCATCGTGCCCGCCCTGGCCGTGGGCGTGGTCTCGGCCCTGGTCCTGCTCGGGGTCAGCCTGCTCGCGGAGCAACTCCAGGACGTGCTGTGGGAGACGCTGCCCGACGCGCTGTCCGTGGGGCGGTACTCCTCGCTGTGGATGATCGTGATGCTGACCGCCATCGGCCTGGCGGCCGGTCTGGTCATCCGGGCCGTGCCGGGCCACGCCGGTCCGGACCCGGCGACCATGGGTCTCGTCGAAGCGCCGCTGCCGCCCTTCGTGGTGCCCGGCGTACTCGTGGCAGCCGTTCTCACCCTGGCGGGCGGGGTCAGCCTGGGCCCGGAGAACCCGATCATCCTCGCCAACATCGCCCTGGCCACCTGGGCCGGCCGCCGGTTCGCCCCGGGCGCGCCCGGCGAGGTGTGGCTCGCGCTCGCCGCCGCCGGCACCGTCGGCGCCCTCTTCGGCACCCCGGTCGCCGCCGCCCTGATCCTCACCGAGACGCTGGCCGCCTCGCCGGGCCCCGGCGCGCTCTGGGACAAGCTGTTCGGGCCGCTCGCGGCCGGGGCCGCCGGATCGCTCACCATGTCACTGGCCGCCCACCCCAGCTTCGACCTGTCGCTGCCCCCGTACGGGCACACCGGCTGGAGCGACCTGCTCGCCGCCCTCGTCATCGCGTCGGCCGGAGCGGTCCTCGGCCTCGCGGCGGTGTACGCGTTCCCCCTGGTCCACCGCTTCTTCCGGGCCCTGCCGCACCCGGTGCTCGCCCTGACCCTGGGCGGCCTCGCGCTCGGGCTGCTCGGGGCGCTCGGCGGGCACCTGACGCTGTTCAAGGGGCTGGACGAGGTGAAGACGATCGCCGCCGATCCGGACGGCTGGTCGGCCGCCGAGTTCGGGACGATGGCGGTGGTGAAGACGGCGGCCCTGGTGATCGCCGCGACCTGCGGCTTCCGGGGCGGCCGGATCTTCCCGGCGGTGTTCTCGGGCGTCGCGCTCGGCCTGTGCGCCCACGCCCTCGTCGGCGGGGTGCCGGTGGCGCTCGCCGTAACGTGCGGGGTGCTGGGCGTCCTGCTGGCCGTCACCCGGCAGGGCTGGCTGAGCCTGTTCACGGCGGCCGTCCTCGCCTCCGACACGGCCCTGCTCCCAGTGCTGTGCGTGGCCTCGCTGCCCGCCTGGCTGCTGGTGACCGGCCGGCCGCTGATGCAGCTGCGCGAGGACGGTACGGCGATGCGCTGAGCCGGACGGCCCAGCACCGGATGTCGGACCCGGAGGCCGTCCGTATCGTCGGATTCGTCCGGTATCGCGGGCGCGAGCCGAGAAGGGCAGGTCCGTGATGCCGCTCCACCGGGGCTCCGCGCACGAGGGCGAACCGTCGGCCGAGCAGCGCAAGCTGGCGCTCAACCCCTTCTACGGGGTCGCCGACCCGGTCGCCGGAATGGAGGCGGCGCCGCCCCGGCACCGGATGCCGGACGGACCGCTGCCGCCCCACACCGCGTACGGGCTGGTCCACGACGAGCTGATGCTGGACGGCAACTCGCGGCTCAACCTCGCCACCTTCGTCACCACCTGGATGGAGCCCCAGGCCGGGGTGCTGATGGGCGAGTGCCGCGACAAGAACATGATCGACAAGGACGAGTACCCGCGCACCGCCGAACTGGAGCGGCGCTGTGTGGCGATGCTCGCCGACCTCTGGCACGCCCCCGACCCCTCGGCGGTCGTCGGCTGTTCCACCACCGGGTCCAGCGAGGCGTGCATGCTCGCCGCGATGGCGCTCAAACGCCGCTGGGCGGCCAAGAACGCCGACCGCTACCCGGCGAGCGCCAAGCCCAACCTCGTGATGGGGGTGAACGTGCAGGTGTGCTGGGAGAAGTTCTGCACGTTCTGGGAGGTCGAGCCGCGCCTCGTCCCCATGGAGGGCGACCGCTTCCACCTCGACCCGCAGGCCGCCGTGGAGCTGTGCGACGAGAACACCATCGGCGTCGTCGGCATCCTCGGCTCCACCTTCGACGGCAGCTACGAGCCCGTCGCCGAGCTGTGCGCGGCCCTGGACGACCTCCAGGAGCGCACCGGTCTCGACATCCCCGTCCACGTCGACGGGGCCTCCGGCGCCATGGTCGCGCCGTTCCTCGACCCGGACCTGGTGTGGGACTTCCGGCTTCCCCGGGTCTCCTCCATCAACACCTCCGGCCACAAGTACGGCCTGGTCTACCCGGGCGTCGGCTGGGCGCTGTGGCGCTCGCCCGCCGAGCTGCCCGAGGAACTGGTTTTCCGGGTGAACTACCTGGGCGGCGACATGCCCACCTTCGCGCTGAACTTCTCCCGGCCCGGCGCCCAGGTCGTCGCGCAGTACTACACCTTCCTGAGGCTGGGCCGGGACGGCTACCGGGCCGTGCAGCAGGCCGCCCGGGACGTGGCGACGGGGCTGGCGGAGAAGATCGAGGAACTGGGCGACTTCCGGCTGCTCACCCGGGGCGACCAGCTGCCCGTCTTCGCGCTCACCACCAAGCCGGAGGTGACGGCGTACGACGTCTTCGACGTGTCACGGCGGCTGCGCGAACGCGGCTGGCTGGTGCCCGCGTACACCTTCCCCGCCCACCGGGAGGACCTCTCCGTGCTCCGGATCGTGTGCCGCAACGGCTTCTCGTCGGACCTGGCGGAACTGCTCCTGGAGGACCTGCGCCTCCTGATGCCCGAACTCCGCGCCCAACCGCACCCGCTGACCCGGGACCAGAACGCGGCGACGTCCTTCCACCACTGAACCAGGGCAATACACCTAGCCCGTCGCGTACGGGTTCTCCTCGCCCTCCGCGAGTACGCCGACGAACGGGTCGCCCTCGCCCGCGAAGACGTAGGCGCCGGCCTCGATCCGGGCGATCAGGCCGCGCGTCCACTCCGCGCCCGCGTCCGCCGAGTGCACCCAGAAGTTCATGACCTCGCCGATGTGGCCCAGCTGCTCCGGGCCGCCCTCGGGGAGGTAGTGCTCGGTGACGGCGGCGCGCCAGGCCGCGAGGTTCTCCAGACGCTCCCGGAGCAGGGCCACCGCCTCGGCGCGTTCCAGGTCGACGATGAAGCCGATGCCCGCCGAGAGGACGTCCATCCGCTGGTCGTACGAGGTGAGCGAGGCGCGCAGCAGGGTGAAGTACTCCTCGGTGCCGCGCCCCGTGATCTCGTACTCGATGCGCGGCGGTCCGCCCACGGTGCTCTGAGCCACCTCGTGGGCGAGGAGCAGGTCCTGCTTCGCGAGCTGCTTCAGCGCGTGGTAGACGGAGCCGGGCTTGGCGTTGGACCACTCGTGGGCGCCCCAGTACTCCAGGTCGTTGCGGACCTGGTAGCCGTGGGCCCGGCCGTGCTGGCGCACGGCGCCGAGGACCAGCAGCCGGATCGCGGACATGCCCTCCACCTCTCTGGTCAACCCGACCAGCGTATCGGGCCGAGCCCGCGAGGTCAGAAGGGGAAGACGCTGCGGCCGTGCTGGACGGAGATCCACTTCTGGGTGGTGAACGCGTCCACCGCCGCGTCCCCGTTCATCCGGCCCAGGCCGGAGTCCTTCTCGCCGCCGAACGCGATGCCCGGGTCGTCGTGCACGGTGGAGTCGTTGACGTGGAACATCCCGCTGCGGATGCGCTGGGCGAAGCCGACGCCCCGGCCGGTGCTCGCGGTGTGCACGGCGCCGCTGAGGCCGTACGGGCTGTCGTTGACGATCCGGACCGCCTCGTCCTCGCCGTCGAACGGCACCAGCAGCGCGACCGGGCCGAAGATCTCCTGGTGCAGCAGCGGGGAGCCCTCGGCCAGCCCGGTGAGCACGGTCGGCTCGACCAGATTGCCGCGCACCCGCCCGTGCACCGGCGCCTCGGCGCCCTCGGTGATCGCCTGGTCGACCAGGGCGGCCAGCGAGTCGGCGTGGAAGGTGTTGATGACCGGGCCGATGTGGGTGTCCGGCTCGCGCGGGTCGCCGGTCTTCAGGGCGGCGACGCGGGCGCAGAACTTCTCCGTGAACTCGGCGGCCACCGGGCGGTCCACCAGGATGCGGTTGGCGGCCATGCAGACCTGGCCGGAGTAGATGAACCGGCTGAAGACGGCGGCGTCGACCGCGTAGTCGATGTCGGCGTCGTCGAGCACCACCAGGGCGCTGTTGCCGCTGAGTTCGAGAATGGTCCGCTTGAAGAGGGCGCCCGCGGTGGCGGCGACATGGCGGCCGACCCGGTCCGATCCGGCGAAGGAGATCACCTGGGGCACGGGGTGCTCGATGAACGCGTCGCCTATCTCGGCTATGTCGGTGACGACCACGTTGAGCAGCCCGGCCGGCAGCCCGGCCTCCTCGAAGATCCTCGCGACGAGCCCGCCGCCGACGACCGGCGAGTTCTGGTTGGCCTTGACGACGACCGCGTTGCCGAGGGCGAGGGCGGGTGCGACCGACTTCATCGTCACCAGGAGCGGGAAGTTGAAGGGGCTGATGACGCCGACGACCCCGACCGGCAGCCGGTAGAGGAGGTTCTCCCGGCCGTCCGCGGCGGAGGGCAGGATGCGGCCCTCCGGCGAGAGCGCCTGCCGGGCGGCCTCGCGCAGGAACTCCTGGGTGAGGCTCAGCTCGTACGCGGCCTTGGTGCGGGTGCCGCCCAGCTCGTCGATGATCGCTTCGGTGATCTCGTCGGCCAGTTCCTCGGTGACGCGCAGCGCGCGCTCCAGGACGTCCCGGCGGCGGTACGGGCTCGCCGCCGCCCACTCGCCCTGCGCGCGCTCGGCGGCGCGGTAGGCGCTGTCCACCTCGGCGGCGGTGGCGATGGTGATCGCGGCGAGCTTCTCGCCGTTGTACGGATTGAAATCGATGATGTCCCAGGAGCCGGTGCCCGTCCGCCATTCACCGTCGATGTACTGGCCGGCCAGCTCTTGGAAGAAGGACATGCGATCCCTTAACTCAGGTGCAGACTCCTGTAGGAGTGTCATCGTACTGAAAATTCAGGAGAGTTGGAGAAGTCCTCGGAGCAGGTCACGACTCTCCTCCGGGTCCGGGCTCTCCTCGTGGAGCCGCGTCATCGCCTTTTCGTACTGGGCGACTTCCTCGTCCTTGTCCAGATAGAGCGCGCTGGTCAGCTGCTCCAAATACACGATGTCCGACAGATCGGATTCCGGGAATCGCAGCATGGTGAACGATCCGCTCTCGCCGGAGTGCCCGCCGAAACTGAACGGCATCACCTGGAGCGTGATGTTCGGCTGTTCCGACATATCGATCAGATGCCGCAATTGCGCACGCATCACTTCGCGTCCGCCGTACGGTCGGCGCAGCGCCGCCTCGTCCAGCACGGCGTGGAAGTGGGGCGCCCGTTCGGAGACGAGGACCTTCTGCCGTTCGAGGCGGAGTGCGACGCGGCGCTCGATCTCGGCGGGGGGCGCGCCGCGCATGCCCCGGGAGACGACCGCGTGGGCGTAGTCCTCGGTCTGGAGGAGTCCGTGCACGAACTGGACCTCGTAGATGCGGATGAGCGAGGCCGCCCCCTCCAGACCGACGTACGTCTGGAACCAGCCGGGCAGTACGTCCCCGAAACTGTGCCACCAGCCCGCCACATTGGCCTCACGGGCCAGGGCGAGGAGGGAGTCGCGCTCCGCCTCGTCCGTGACGCCGTAGAGCGTGAGCAGATCCTCGACGTCCCTGGCCTTGAAGCTCACCCGTCCCAACTCCATGCGGCTGATCTTCGATTCGGAGGCCCGGATCGAGTAGCCGGCCGCCTCGCGCGTGATGCCTCGCGAGTCACGCAGTCTCCTGAGCTGAGAGCCCAGCAGGATGCGCCGCACCACGGACCCACTCGACTCGCCTGCCGCCACTGGTCCCAACCCTCCCCATCGCTTCCTGGCACCGGGGCTCCCCCTGAACCCCAAGTGCCGGATTCTGCCATCAAAACGCTTCGCCCCGTACTCATTCGATTACGGAAATGGGAAGAGCTTGGGAAGACGGCGAAACCGGGACGGGGAATAAATGAGCAAGAACCGGACGGGGTCGGACAGGTCAGGCGCGTGCACGTGCATCTGCCCTTGCATCTGCTGTGCGCATTCGGAACCATGGAGCCCGCGCACCTGCGTTCTCGTTCGTGTTGTGCCGCTGTCGCCGGTACGGAGTACCGGTCCAGCCGCGATTCCCGGGAGTGCCTCGCATGGGGACGAATGGATCGACGATGCTCGAGCCGTTACGGCAGGGGCTTCCTCCCATCGACCCCTCGGCCGTCTCCGGGTCGGCCACCTGCACGCTGCCACCGCGCTACGAAGCGGTGGGCGGAGCACGGCAGTTCACCCGGTCCACCCTGGGCGGATGGGGTCTGAGCGAGCGCTTCGACGACGTCGCGCTCGTCGTCTCCGAGCTGGTCACCAACGCCCTGCGGCACGCCCTGCCGGCCGACGCCCCGCGTGAGCCCCAGGAGCCGCCCGTACGGCTGCACCTGATGCGCTGGACCTCGCGGCTGGTGTGCGCGGTGCGCGATCCGAGCCAGGCGAGCCCGGTCGCCTCCGAGGCGGCGGACTCCGCCGAGTCGGGGCGGGGGCTGTTCCTGGTGGAGTCCTTCAGCGACTGCTGGGGCTGGCACCCCTCCCCCGTACTGACCGCCGAGAGCGCGCCGGGCACGGCGGCTTCCCGAGGCAAGGTCGTCTGGGCACTGTTCCGACTGACCGACCCGGTGTGACGGGGGCGGTGCGACCGGCCGGCCGGCGCACCGCGTGGCACACCGCCCTGGGGCCGGACACCGCTGAATCAGGCGGGGTTCGGCCCTTTGTGGTGCGTACGGGCCATCAGCCCACGAGGTGGTCGAACTCGCCGTCCTTCACGCCGAGGAGCAGCGCCTCTATCTCGGCGGGTGTGTAGACCAGCGCCGGCCCGTCGGGGTGGCGCGAATTGCGCATCGCCACATCTCCGTCGGGCAGTTTCGCGAACTCCACGCAGGAACCCTGGGAGTTGCTGTGTCTGCTCTTCTGCCAGACGACTCCGCGAAGCTCTGTGGCCGCCATGCCGTTGTACACGTGGTGCACAGGACGCTCCCCGAGTTGCAAGGTGCAAGTGTCAACTGTCCCGGATCATAGCTCTGTTCAATTCTTGATGCATGAGCGGATGCACGGGCGGATGCACGTGCACGCGGGGTGTCGTCGTGATTACAGCTCCCGTCGACAGAGACGCGTGAACGGCCTCTCAGGCTCCCGATTCCGGGAGTTGACTTCTCAACGCCCCTTGCGACCCACTGGTAGCTTGGATGGCCATTCGTCTTCCAGGGGGAATTCCACATGTACAAAATCGCACGTACCGGCGCAGTCCTCGCCACCGGCCTGCTGGCCGCGTTGGCGCTCACCGGTTGCGGAAGCGACGGTGACAAGGGCGACTCGGGCAAGGATTCCGGGTCCAGCGCGAGCCCCACGGCGGGCGGGAGCGACGCGTCGTCCGGGGCCGACGGCGGCGACGCGTCCGCCGGGGACGCCAAGGCGCTGGAGGGCGCCTGGGCGGGCGAGAGCGACGGCGATCCGGTGGTGCTGTCCGTCGCCGCCGGGAAGGCGTTCGTCGTCGCCGGTTCCCATGTCTGCTCGGGCTCCGTGTCGGGCGAGGGCAAACCGGCCCTGGAGCTGAAGTGCGCCGACGGCGACACCGCCCGGACCACGGGGGAGGTCGAGTCCAACGACGGCAAGACCGTCGTCGTCGTGTGGGGCAGCGGGAAGAAGGACACGCTGGAGAAGACCGACGCGGACGCGCTGGAGAACATCCCGGACCTCCCCGGCATGTCGGACCTGCCGACGCCGTGACGTCATGACGTCACGGGGTCACGAGGTCAGGCCCCGCGAGAAGTCCTCCAGCACGTCGAGGACCAGGGCCACGTTGTTGCGTACGAGTCCGGCCCCGGCGGAGGGCGGCGCACCGCCCTCCGCCGCCTCCTCCTCGCGCACCCGGCACTCCGCCTCCCAGCGCTCCAGCGCCTCCCGCACCGGCGTCCAGTCCGGCACCCGCCGCTCCCGCACCGCCTTGGCGCCCCGGTCCGTGGCCCGGCGCAGCGCGTCGGCGAGCGCGGCGGCCCCCGGCACCGGCTCGGCCGCGCCGCGCGGGATGTGGGCCTCCAGGAGCATCGCGACCCGGCCGAGCTGGGCCAGGGAGTGCTGGGTGGCGTCGGCGGCGGCGTGCGAGAGGCCCCGGTGGCGCACCGGTTCGTGCCGGGCCGTCGCCACCGCCTCCTGCCAGGCGACCCGGGCCTCGCGGGTGGCGAGCAGGGCGTGCCGCACATCGCCCCGGCCGCGTTCGGCCGGGTCCGCGTACTGGTCGACGACCGCCGCCGCGTAACGGCCGTCCGCCTTCAGCCAGTCGCCGAGCCGGGTCCGCAGGCGCGGGGTCTCCCAGGCCGGGTAGACGGCGTACGAGATCATCGCCAGGAGCCCGCCGCCCAGGGTGAGGAGCACCCGCTCGAAGACCGTCTGCGACAGGTCGTCGCCCGCCATGCCGAGCAGGAAGACGACATACGCGCCGACGCACGCCTGGGCGACCGCGTAGCCGGTCCGCATCAGCAGGTACATCAGCAGGGCGCAGATCACGGCGAGGGCGGCGAGCGGTCCGGTGCCCGGGTGCGCGGCCTCCACGATCGCGGAGGCGAGGAAGACGCCGACGAGCGTTCCGCCGAAGCGGGCGACCGCGCGGGAGTACGTCTGGGAGAACTCCGGCCGCATCACCATCACCGCCGCCAGGGGCGCCCAGTAGCCGTGCCCGAGCGGCAGCAGACGGCCCAGGAGATAGCCGACGGCGGCGACGGCGGAGAGCCGGATCGCGTGCCGCAGGATCGGGGAGCCGTGGTGCGCCTCGCGGCGCATGGCTCCGACGACGACAGGGACGAGGCGCAGCAGTCCGGGGCGCGGGTGGTGTTCGGCGGGCAGCCGGCTCTCCTTGATGGCGTCGGCGGCCTCCTCGGCCCCGGCCCGCTCCTCCTTGGTGCCGTCGCCCTCGGCGGCCTCGATGACGTCGGAGAGCAGGGCGGCGAGCCGGTCGGCGGCGCGCAGCGGCGGGCCGGTGAGCAGGGCCCCGGTGTCGGGGGTCTTCAGCGCGGCGACGGCCGGGGCGGGCAGCCTGACCGGGTCGCCCTTGCGGATCGCCCGGGCGGCCGCGTCGAGGAGGGATCCGGCGGCGGCCAGCAGCTCGCGGACGCGGTCGCGCTCGGGGCCCTCGGCGGGCACGCCCATGGCCGGGTCGGCGAGCGAGGCCAGGACCGGCCTGATGCGTTCGGCGACCCCGCGTGAGCCGTGCAGTTCGGCGGGGCGACGGCGGGCCTCGCGGGCGGTGACGGCGGCGGCCCGGCGCGCCAGCATCAGGGGCACCGGGTCGAAGTGGGCGACCGGGTCGTGGCGCAGCCGCCGGGCGTAGTCGGCCTCGGCGGCCAGGGCGTCGGCGAGCGCGTCGCGCTGGGCGCCCCATCTGCGGATCGGGAAGAGCACGATCAGCGCCGCCTGGACGACCCCGCCGAACATGATCATCGCGCCGTGCAGGGCCGCCTGGGCGACGGAGGTCGGCAGGGTGATGGTGACGAGCATGATCGCGACGTTGGACGCGGCGATGATCCCGCCGGTCGGGCCCGCCGCCCAGGCCAGCCCGGCGAGGAAGGTCCAGATCACCAGGAGGACCATGAAGAGCGCGAGATGGACGCCGGTCACATAGCCCAGGAAGGTGGACAGGCCGAGGCTGATGCCGGAGACCAGGGCGAGCACCGGGCGGGGGCGCCAGCTGCGCTGGAAGGTGGCGATGGCCGCCTGGAACGCGCCGAACGCCGAGCTGGCCGCGACCACGGGCCCGAACAGCGCGAGGCTGACCCCGATGACCAGGGCGAGCCCGGCCGCGCCGCGCACCGCGATCAGCGGTTCGAGGCGGCGCCGCTCGATCTTCAGGCCGGAGCGGGCGGTCTCCTTCAGCGCCCGGAGCCAGCTCATGTGCCGAGCCTAACCGGAATCACCGCTTTGCCCGAGTTGTGGTTTTACGACCGTGCGGCGCTCAGCGCCTGATGCCCCGCGGCTCCCCGCCCATCCGCGCCCGGTCCGCCGCCTCCGTGCCGTGCGTCCAGCCGTCCAGGTCCGTGGCGCCCCTGACCCGGGTGGTCGTGGTGCGCGGAAACATCTGGTCGGCGGTCTCGGTGACCGCCAGGTCGCGGGCGGCGAGCACCGGGAGCAGCGCGCTGTCGGCGGCCGTGTCGCCCTCCGCCTCGGCCGTGGCGCGGGCGGTGCCGTCGGCGAGGCGGCCGCCCAGGCGCTGGGCGTAGGCCATCAGGAAGGACTGCCGGAACGTCTTGGTCCGCTTACGTCCGCCGGCCCGCTGGCCCGCCTCCGCGCGGGTCATCGCGGCCGTGCCCTGGACGAGCAGCGAGGTTTGGAGCAGTTCGACGGCCTCCAGGTCCGCCTCGAAGCCGACGACCGTGGTGAAGCCCAGGTCGCTGTTCCACACGGCCCGGCAGCGGTTCGCCGAGGCCACCGCGTCGAGCAGGATCGCCTTGGCCGTCTCGTACGGGGCGTCCACGCCGATCCGGCAGGCGCCGGGGGTGCGGTCGCCGTGCGTACGGGCGGCGAGCAGGGCCTCGTCGATGCTGTGCCGGGCCATCAGCTCCTGCGCCTTGGTGGTCAGGGCCTCGGCCTCCTCCGGGAAGCCGGTCGCCTCCGCCTTCGCGAGCAGGGCGCGGATGCGGGTCAGCATGCGGGGCTCCCCGGCGGCGGGCGGCCGGGTCAGGGCCTCGCGCGCCGCGCCCGGCGGGGGCCCGACGGGCTCGATGGCCGGGAGGGCGAGCAGCAGCCGGAAGAGGACGAGGAGCCCGGAGGCGTACGAGAACCGGTCGGGCCGGTTGGCGGGCGGCGCGGCGGGCAGCTCGTCCAGCTGGGCCCGCCAGCGCGGCGGCAGCTCGTCGTAGCGGCGGACCTCGGAGGCGATGAGCCCGGCGGCCAGGCCCGCCGCGTGCTCGTCCAGGTCGCGGCGGACGAGGCGGACGACGTCGGCGGGGAGCCAGCCGCGCTGCCAGGCCCGGCGGACGAACTCCTCGCCCCGGCGCACCAGCTCCGCGTCGGACTCCGGGGCGGCGGCGAGCAGCGAGGCGCCGGCGTCGAGACCGGCGTCGCCCTCCGTGTAGAGGGCGGCCGCGAACGCCTGGTCGATCACCGATTCCATGAGGTCAGCGTAAGCAAGCCCTGTCCACAGCGGTCTCCACAGGCTGTGGATATCGAACGCGCGCACGAGACTCCGGCTCCGGGGCGTTGTCAGTGGCGGGTGCCAGACTCGGCCGTATGACCGAACGCTGGGCGCTGGCCGTCACGGAGGGCGGGGGCGCGCGCCTCGCCCCGCTGGACCGCTCCGGACTGCCGGCGGGCCCGGTCCTGACCGAGCCGGACCTCGCGGAGGCGGTCCGCTCCCGGCCGGACGTCACCCGCTGGGTGTGGCGCTCGACGGCCGAGGTCTACCCCCGGCTGCTGGCCGCCGGGGTGCGGGTCGAGCGGGTCTACGACGTGGAGGCCGCCGAGTCCCTGCTCCTCGGCCACGAGGGCCGGCTCGGCGAGCCCCGCTCGGCCGCCGCCGCGCTCGCCCGGCTGCGCGGCGGCCCGGTCCCGCCCGATCCGCCGCCCCGGTCGGCGGAGCCCGGCTCCCAGTCCTCCCTGTTCGATCCGCCCTCGGGCCCGGAGCTGCCGTTCGACGCGCTGACCGAGGTGTACGCGGCCCAGCTCGCGCGCCACGAGGCGACGGACCGGCCGGACCGGATGCGGCTGCTCACGGCGGCCGAGTCGGCGGGGATGCTGGTCGCCGCCGAGATGAACCGGGCGGGCCTGCCCTGGCGGGCCGACGTCCACCGCGAGGTGCTGCGCGAACTGCTCGGCGAGCGGTACGCGGGCGGCGGCGAGCCCCGCCGCCTCGCCGAGCTGGCCGACGAGGTGTCCGCCGCCTTCGGCCGCCGGGTGCGCCCGGATCTGCCGGCCGATGTGGTGCGGGCGTTCGCGCAGGCCGGGATCAAGGTCCGCTCGACGCGCCGCTGGGAGCTGGAGGAGCTGGACCACCCGGCGGTGGCGCCGCTCGTCCAGTACAAGAAGCTGTACCGGATCTGGACCGCGCACGGCTGGGGCTGGCTCCAGGACTGGGTGCGCGACGGCCGCTTCCGCCCCGAGTACCAGCCGGGCGGCACGGTCTCCGGGCGCTGGACGACCAACGGCGGCGGGGCGCTCCAGATCCCCAAGGTGATCCGGCGGGCCGTCGTCGCGGACGAGGGGTGGCGGCTCGTCGTCGCGGACGCCGCCCAGATGGAGCCCAGGGTGCTGGCCGCGATCTCCCGCGACCCGGGCCTGATGGAGGTCGCGGGCCATGAGGGCGACCTCTACACCGCGCTGTCCGACCGCGCCTTCCACGGCGACCGCGACCACGCCAAGATCGCGCTGCTCGGTGCCGTCTACGGGCAGACCTCCGGGGACGGCCTGAAGAATCTGGCGGCCCTGCGCCGCAGGTTCCCGCGCGCGGTCGCCTATGTGGACGACGCCGCGAAGGCGGGCGAGGAGGGCCGTCTCGTACGCACGTGGCTGGGCAGGACCAGTCCGCCGGCGGCCGGGCACGGGGAGGACGAGGAGGCGGGCATCCCGCAGGAGGAGGACGGGGCGCGGGCGGAGTACACCCCCGGATACGCCTCGTCGGACGCGCGGGCGCGCGGCCGGTTCACGCGGAACTTCGTGGTCCAGGGCAGCGCGGCGGAGTGGGCGCTGCTGCTCCTGGCGGCGCTGCGCCGGGCGCTCGCCGCCGCCGGGCTCCGGGCCGAGCTGGTCTTCTTCCAGCACGACGAGGTGATCGTGCACTGTCCGCTCGCGGAGACGGACGCGGTCGTCGCGGCGCTCCGGGAGGCGGCCGGGGTGGCCGGCCGGACGGCCTTCGGGGAGACACCGGTGCGTTTCCCGTTCACCACGGCGGTGGTGGAGCGCTACTCGGACGCGAAATGAACGGCTGAAACGGCCCGGGACCGAACCCCCTCCGGCCCGGGCCGTGCGCCGTACGCGCCCCGGGGAGAGAGCCCGGGGCGCGTGGGCGCGGCGGTTGCGGCCGCTCAACCGGTCTGCGTGTCTACCCGCGTTCCCACAACGCGGGGACATTCGGCGGCTCCCAGCCGGTCAGGGCGGTGTGAGCCTGCAGACAGCGGTAGGCGGCCCCGCCGTATGTGACGCGGTCTCCCGCGGTGTAGGACGTCCCTGCCGCCCAGGTGCCGCCCGGGGTGGTCGGCGGATCGGTCGGGTCGGTGGGCGGGTCGGTCGGGTCCGTGGGGTCCTGGGCGACGTCGAGGACGAAGTCGAAGGTGCCCTCCTTGCCGGAGCCGACCGCCCGGACGTTCATCAGCAGCGCCGCGTCGTACAGCATGTCGGTGCTGTTGCGCGGCTCGCCGGGGAAGTAGAGCTGGGTAGTGAGGATGCCCGAGCCGGGGGCCTGGGCCTTCACATGGATGTGCCGGGTGCGGCCGGGGTAGAGGCCGGGCACGATCGTGGTGAGCGTGAACGCGCCGTTCTGATCGGTGAACTGGTGGCCGCGGAAGTTGAATCCGCTCATGTCGTACGCGCCGTTGGTGTCGGCCTGCCAGAAGTCGAGCAGCACACCGGGGATCGGGCGGCACTCGCGCCCGAAGACGTAACCGCTGACGGTGAGCGGGACGCCGGGCGTCGACGAGGTCACCAGGCTGGTGCGCAGCGGGGAGTTGGGCTTGAAGTACGGGCCCTCGATCTGGTCGTGCGTCGGCTCGTCGCCGTCGTCGCAGTCCGGGGTCGGGGCGAGCGGCCGGCCGGTGTTCCCGGCGTCGCGGGCCAGCGCCACTCCACCGCCCGCGAACAGCGGTACGGCGGTGGCCACGAGCGCCGCCTTGAGGAGGGACTTGCGGCTGATCGCCGGACCGCCTGCGGCTGCGGCTGCGGCTGCGGGCTCGTTGCTCTCGGGGGATGCGGGGGGCATGGCTGACGGACTCCTCGGGGTGGTGGGGGGAAGGGGCACGTGCGCGGTGCGGGGGCCCGGGGCGGTGTCGGTCGCCCCGGGCCCGTTCCTCGATCGCCTGAGGGGGTGTGGTGCGGGGGTGGTTACACGGCCTGCCAGAGGGCCGGGACGTTCGGCGGGGTCCAGCCGGGCTGGGCCTGGTGGCCCTGGAGGCAGCGGTAGCTCGCCGAGCCGTACGTCACGACGTCACCGGCCGCGTAGGTGGTGCCGGCCGCCCAGGTGCCGCCCGGGTTGGTCGGCGGGTCGGTCGGGTCCGGCGGGGTGGTGGAGCCGTTGGTGACCAGGGTCAGCCCGTACGCCTGGAGCGCCGGGCTCAGCGGCTGGAAGTAGGTCACCCCGCCCTGCGAGCAGTTGCCGGTGCCGCCGGAAGTGACGCCCTGGGCCTGGCTGCCGGAGATGAACGAGCCGCCGGAGTCGCCGGGTTCGGCGCAGACATTGGTCCGGGTCACCCCGGAGACGGTGCCCTCCTGGTAGGTGACGCTGCTGTTGCGCTGCTGGACCGTGCCGCAGTGCCAGCCGGTGGTGGAGCCGGAGCGGCAGACCGACGAACCCTCGACCGCCTCGGTGGAGCCGGTGACCGTCACATCGCCGTTGCCGTAGCCGTTGACCAGCGGGCGCGGGGTCCAGTTGGTGTTGGTGGCGACCCAGGAGTAGTCGCGGCCGGGGAAGGTGGACCCCTGGAAGGAGCCCTGCGCCTGCTGGTTGTAGCCGCTGGTGGAGACGCCCGGCGTGCCGCAGTGCCCGGCGCTGACGAAGCCGCCCTGGGTGCCGCGCTTGACGGGGAAGCCGATGGAGCAGCGGCCCGAGCCGTTCATGTAGTACGCGTCGCCGCCGCGCAGGTCCGTGAAGGTGCGGGGCCGCTCGGTGGACGGGGCGACCGTCACCAGGTCGCGGGCGACCCCGGCCTTCGCGAGGAACGCGTCGGCGGCGGCCGCCTTCCCGGCCTGGACGACGACGCGGTTGGTGCGTACGTCGACGTACCAGGCGGGTATGTCCTTCGGCGCGGTGCGCAGCGCGACCGCGTCCAGGGCGGCCTTGGCGGCGTCGAGTTCGGCGAGGCTGTGGTCGACGACCACGGCGCGGGCGCCCGCCTTCGTGATGCGGGCGGCGTCCGAGGCGTCGGTGGTGGCGACGGTCAGGTCCGCGTCGTCACCGCTGACCCGGGCACCGGCGAACCGCTCGCCGAGCGAGTACCGCAGCCCGGCGGTGAGGGCGGCGGCCCGGGACTCGCCCGCGACGCGGCCACGGGCCTCGGCGGCGGTGAGCCCGAGGTCCCGCTGCATGGCCTTCAGCAGGCCGGGCGACAGCTGGGCGGAGCCCGCCACGGGGGTGGGGGCGGTGGAGGCGGGGTCGGCGGACGCGGTGCCGGTGAGACCGGCGAGCGCGAGCGCGCCGACGGCGACGGTGGCGGTACACGCGGCCAGGGCCCGTCTGCGGAGCGGGGATCTCTCCACGGAACTCTCCTTGACTTCGGGGGAAGCGCTTCGGGGGAATCGCCGCCAAGGTAGCCGCGTACACGTCAGCTTCAGGAGATCCCGTCCGCCCCATCGCGCCGCGTTATGGGGCACCCGGCCCGGGCCTGAACTCCCTTTGTATACGGGGCCCGAGTAGGTTCCCCTCATGCGAATAGGCCGACTGCTGGGCAGTGGACGCAACGCGGACGTGTACGAGCTGGACGAGGCGTGGGTGCTGCGGCGTTACCGCGACGGGATGGACGCGTCCCGGGAACTGCCCGTCATGTCCTACCTGTCCGCCTCCGGCTATCCGGTGCCCCGGCTGGGCCCGCTGCCCCCGTCGGCCGGTCCCGGCGATCTGGTCCTCCAGCGCCTGCACGGTCCGACGATGCTGGAGTCGCTGATGTCCGGGGCGGTGGGCGCCGAGGAGGGCGCCGGGCTGCTGGCCGGGCTCCTCACCGAGCTGCACTCCGTCCCGGCCCGGCTCTCGCCCGACCCCGAGGACCGGGTGCTCCACCTGGACCTGCACCCGGACAACGTGATGCTGACGGCGGACGGGCCCGTGGTCATCGACTGGAGCAACACCGAGGAGGGCCCGCCCGCCCTGGACCGGGCCATGTCGGCGCTGATCCTGGCGCAGGTCGCGGTGGACCCCGGCCACCCGGCGGCGGACGGGGCCCGGGAGCTGGTCACCGCCCTGGTGCCCCGCCTGGCCGCCGACGACGGCATCCCCGCCGCCCAGCTCGGCGCCGCGGCCGACCGGCGCAGCCTCAACCCGACGATGAGCCCGGCCGAGAAGGCCCTGATCGGGGAGGCGGCGGCCCTGGTGGCCGCGCTGGCGGGCCGGTAGCGCGGGCCTCACAGATACAACTGGCGGCTGCACTCGCCGCAATGGGTCTTGCCCCCGTGCAGGACGACCCGGCGGTGCTCGCACGACCGGGGGCGGGGCCGCTGCGCTGCGGCCGGGGCCGCGATGCCGTCCCGAAGGTGGGCCTGTACGCGGACCAGGCGGGCCAGCTCCGCGACGCACGGGCCGCAGGCGTAGACGTCGCCCGTCGCGGCCGGAGTGACCACGGCGCCGAGCCACAGCACCGCGACCGCCTCGCGACGGCAGTACAGCCAGCACGTCCCCGTCACCCACGCGTTCCCGTCACCGGCCTGCGCGGGCAGCGGCCACGCGTCGCGCCATGAACGCTCGACGGCGGGAGTGAACATCACCCCGCGCCACCGTTCGACCCCGCGAGCTCGGCCGGCCGCATGACCGCGTAGTCGCCGAAGTTCCGCCGGTAGCGCCGGTGTCCGGTGTCCTGCGTGTGGCGGCGCAGCCACTCCTCGACCGGCTCCGGCCCGGTCCAGGTGCCCGACCGGGCCCCGCACTCCGCCTCGTCCCCGGACACGCACCGCGCCTCGTACTCCGGTTCGGCCGTCCCGTCCTGCTCGATGGTGAACGGCACGTACCGGAACACCCGCCGCGTCACCGCGGTTCACCCGTGCCCGAGCGGAGCGCCACGGCCAGCGCGCGGGCCGTGCCCGCGTTGCAGCGCCCCAGGTCGATCAGGGCGAGCGAGTACGAGACGGGGTCGATCCCCAGCGACGGCAGGGTCACCCCCGCCGCGCCCAGCGCCTCCCGCAGCTCGTCCCGCGCCCGCTCGGCCTCCGCGACCTTCTCGTCCGCCGTCTGCTTGCCGTCTTTCGTCGCCATGCCGTCTCTCCGTACGCCCTCGTGCGCCCGCTGCGCTCCGTGTGCGCCGGGTGCTCTCTGTGACCAATCACTCACACCATGACGCGCGAAGCCGTACGCTCGGTAGGTCTTCGGGCATTCCAACGCGTGGGGTATAGCGGGGAGTTGAACAGATGAGCGAACAGCTGGACCAGGACCGGGAGCCCTCGAACGGCGCGGCGTACTTCGGCGAGGAGGTCCGGGCGTTACGGGACGCGCTGGACCTGTCCCAGACGGGGTTCGCGGACCGGCTCCATTACCAGCAGGCACAGGTCAGCAAAGTCGAGAACGGAGCCGCGCTGGCCTCCGAGGCGTTCGCCCAGGCGATGGACCGCGTGGCGGGCACGCCGGGCACGTACGTCCGCCTGCGCGCCAAGCTGAGCAAGCGCGGGCACCCCGAGTGGTTCATCCCGTACATCGAGTTGGAGCGGACTGCGGCGAAGATCGAGAACTATTCCAACGCGTTCGTGATGGGGATGTTGCAGACCCCGGAGTACGCCGAGGCCGTCTACCGGGCGGGGTTCCCGCGCGAGTCGGACGCTCAGATCAAGCAGCGGGTCGAGACCCGGCTGCGCCGCCAGGAAATACTGGAGCGTGAGACTCCGCCCTTCCTGTGGGTGATCCTGCACGAGTCCGTTCTCCGTACGGTCGTCGGCAGTTCCGCCGTCATGGTGGGCCAGCTTGAACATCTCCTCGCGATGGCGGCCAGCCCCCATGTCTCCCTGCAAGTGCTGACGTTCGCAGCGGGTGCTCCTGCGGCCCAACTACCGTTTATCCTGCTTACGCAAGCTGACGGGACGACGGCCCTGTACTCGGAGGCGGCAGAGCAGGGGCACGTGAACGACTCCATGGCGGCCGTGCAGGAGTGGACAGCCACGTACGAGCGGCTACGTGCTTTGGCCGAGTCAGAGGCCCGGTCGCTGCGTCTTATCCACTCGATCATGGAGGAACACGCGAATGAGCAGCACCTCGGCCCCTCGTGACGCGCGTTGGGTCAAGAGCACCTACAGCGGCGCTCAGGGAGAGTGCGTCGAGTGGGCGCCCGGGCACGCGCTCGCCACGGGTGAGTTCCTCGTCCGCGACAGCAAGAACCCGAGTGGCCCGCATCTCGCTCTGTCCTCCAACGGCTTCGCCGGTCTCGTGGAGCTCGCCAAGAACCACGCGTAACCCCGCTCTCCCAACTCGACCTGGAGGACACGCGATATGAGCAGCACACCGGCCCTGCGTTGGGTCAGCAGCACCTACAGCGACGGTCAAGGAGGCGAGTGCATCCAGTGGGCGCCCGAACACGCGCTCGCCACGGGTGAGTTCCTCGTCCGCGACAGCAAGAACCCGAGTGGCCCGCACCTGACCCTGTCCTCCAACGGGTTCACCGGTCTCGTGGAGTTCGCCAAGAACTGCGCGTAACCCGCTTTCCGATGACGGCCCCCGCCCCCACGGCGGGGGCCGTCATCGTGCCGCCGGGACGTCCGAGAGCGCCTGTCGGGCGAAGGCCACCACATGGGCGCGCAGATCGAGGCCTCCGGCCTCCCCCGCGTCGGGGCCGATGATCAGGCGGGCCAGCTGCGGCACCGCGTTGGGCCAGGCGGCGAGGCCGATCAGGCTCAGCAGACACGCCGCGACCTGCGGCGACGCCTCGGTCCCGAAGCTCTCCGCGAGGGCGGCGATCTTCTCCTCGTAGTGGCCGCGGCGGCCCTCCTCGTTGGGCAGGACGCCGTCGCGGTAGTGCAGGCCCTCCCAGAAGAAGAGCCGGACGAGGACCGGGTTGTCGCGGTGGAAGTCGTACACCCGGCCCACGTACTCGGCGGGGTCGTCACCGCCCTTCAGCGGGACGGCCGCGGCCAGCTCGTCCAGCGCACGCCCCACGACGGCGTCGAACAGCTTCTGCTTGTTGCCGAAGTAGCCGTAGATCCGTTCCTTGTTCACACCGGCCAGTTCCGCGATGCGGTCGACGCGCGCTCCGGCGATGCCGTGCGCCGCGAATTCCTCCTTCGCCGCAGCGAGGAGCCGTTCCTTGGTGGGGGTGATGTCCGAGGCCATGACGCCAGCGTAGAACGACTCCCCACCGATGCCAACCAACTGGATGGTTGACATCCAACTAGTTGGTTGGAAGAGTGGAACGCATCGCCGAGGGCAGCGCCACCGCCTTCCGTAAGCGTTCACCGACCCGGAGGGGACTCCTCATGACCACCGTCGCCCGCCCCACCACCGCTTCCGCACCGCCGGCCGCGCCACCCTCCGTCCACCTGCGCGCACTGCTCACCTGGATCGCGGTGTTCGCCGCCCTGACCGTGGTGCAGTCGCTCGTCGGCCCGTACGTCAAGGGCTTCCCGGTGCTTCTGCGCACCCTGGTGATCACCGGGATCGTCGTGCCGGCGGTTGTCTACACGCTGGTGCCGAACCTCCTGAAGGTCCGCGCCGCCGTGCTGCGCCATCGTGGCTGAGGCGCGGAGCAAGGGCGGCCCGCCGACCGAGCGCATCCAGGGCATTACAGCTATGCTCCGACACGTTTTCCACACGGCCCGGACCCACCGGACCACGCCCGCGATCGCGGCCAGGCGACGCGCCGGGCAACGGGTTCGCCGGGGACTCCCGCCCCCAACCCACCCGCAGCGCGCCCCCGACCTCGCGGGCAGGACGGGCCGATGGAGTCCGAGCCGCCGACATCCCGCGCGACAACAAAGCGAGCACTGACACCATGGCGAACCGCTGGGGCGGAGTGACCATCGACTGCATCGACGTGGAACGGGTGGCGGCCTTCTGGAGCGTCCTCCTCGACCGCCAGAGGGGGCCGTCGGAGCCCGGCTGGGTGTACCTCGGCCACCGCGGCGACCCCCAGCCCCGCCTCGTCTTCCAGCCCGTCAAAGAGCCGAAACACGGCAAGGCGCGCCTGCACCTCGACGTCGTGGTCGACGACATCGATCAGGGCATCGCCCAAGTCATCGCCCTCGGAGGCCGGTTCACCGGCGAACGCCACGACTACGACGAAGGCGTGGTCGTCGTGATGGCCGATCCCGAAGAACACGAATTCTGCCTGGCCCAGTACTACTGACCCGCGCCACGCCCCGCGCTCTCGGGAGCGACACAGACCGGCAACGGAGCCGTCCCCACGGCCGGAGGAGAGCGTGACGGCCGCCTGGGGTCAGCGGCTCCTGGACGACGACGCCGGTCCGGCAGGATCGCCGGACACATTGCAGTCGGAATCTCACAGCCCGTCGTCCGCGCCGAGAATGCAGACACGACAGGCCATTTGAGGGATCGCGGAACCGTTTGCACATGCTTATCGTCCGTGTGTATGAACGATCCGCCCTCCGTCTCCCCGACCGACGGACAGACCTCTTGGGAGCACCTTCGTGAATCCGACACCTTGGCGGCGCCGCGTACTCGCCGCGCTTCCCGTGCTGCTGGCCGGCTCCCTCCTGGCGTCGGCGACGCACGCGGGCGCGACTCCCAGGGCATCCCCGGACACTCCGGAGCCCGCCAGGATCGACCTGGTGCTCGACCTGTCCGGGTCGATGAACCAGGCCGACGCGGGTGGGGGCCGGACCCGGCTCGCCGCCGCCAAGCAGGCGGTCACCCGGATCATCGACAAGGCGCCCGAGCAGGCTCCGCTGGGACTGCGCGTCTACGGCGCCACGTACCCCGGGGAGGACAAGAAGAAGGGCTGCGCCGACACGCAGTCGGTCCTGCCGGTCGCCACGATGGACCGGGCGGCGCGCGCCGACGCCAAGAGCCGGATCGCCGGCTTCGAGGCCGTCGGGTTCACCCCCATCGGCGTCTCGCTCCGCGCGGCGGCCAAGGACCTCGGCACCAGCGGCGAGCGGCGCGTGATCCTGGTCTCCGACGGCGAGGACACCTGTGCTCCGCCGCCGCCGTGCGAGGTGGCCCGGGAGCTCAAGAAGCAGGGCGTCGACCTGGTGGTGGACGTGATCGGGTTCCGTACGCCCCGCTCGGCGCGCACCCAGCTGAAGTGCATCGCCGACGTCACGGGCGGCTCGTACACGGATTCCGGCGACGGCGACGCGCTGACCTCCGATCTGGACGCCCTGTTTCGCAAGGAGTGGCGGACCTATCAGGCCACCGGGAAGCCGGTCGACGGCTCGCTCGACGGCTGCCGGGACGCGCCGCTGGTCACGCCCGGTCAGTACCTGGACGAGTTCACCGGCGGACGCGACCTCTACTACCGGGTCAAGAAGCGGACGGACCAGCTGCTCCAGGTGAGCGCCACCGCCGTCGCCGAGGAGGGGTACGACCGCGGGTCCATCATCACCGTCGCCGCCGGTCCCGCGGATGAGAGCGAACCCCGTTCCTGGCTGCGGGAGTTCGACCAGTCCATGGGGTGGGCGAACAACATCTCCACCGGAGGCCGCAGCGGGGCCGGAGGGAAGAGCGACAAGCCCGCCGGGGACGACATGGGCTGCATCATGGTCGAGAACAAGGTCACACGGTCCGGGGACAAGGCCATGCCCGTCGAACTGCTCGTCGGCATCGCCGACCGTACGCCGTCGGGGGACGAGGTCCGGACTCCGGAGCCGCGCACCGGAGCCGACGCCGAGGGAGGCTTCTCCTTCAACAGCGCCACCCCGATCGGACCGGGCACCCACCGGCAGTCCATCACCGTCGGCGAGGCCCCCTTCTGGCGAGTGGACCTGAAGGCGGGTCAGAAGCTGACGGTCAAGGCCGGTGCGGACATCCCCGCCGACTTCCCGCACAGCACCACCGCCGGCTGGGGTGTCACCGTCTACAACGCACAGCGCCAATCGACGCTGTGCAACGAGGACCAGAAGCTGACCGAGCTCCTCACCGGCCGGACCGGGCACATCGAGCGGGTCTGCGGCCCCTGGGACATCACCGATCCGAGCACCACGACGAGCGGCGACCCCAACGGCTACGACGTGCCGGGCACCTACTACATCCAGGTGCAGCTCGCCGAGCCGGGCGACCGGGCGAAGGGCATGGTCGTCCCGGTCTCGCTGTCCGTGGACATCTCCGGCACGCCGCGCGCCGGTGCCGGCCCGGTCTTCCACTTCGGCGACGACACCGGCCGGAAGGCCGCGACGCCCGAGAGTGCGAAGGGCCCGGAGCCGGGCGCAGCCGCCGCCACGCCGAAGACGACCGCTTCGGAGAAGGACGACTCGCCCCTCGGCCTGCTCGCCACCCCGGCCGGCGCCGGGAGCGCCGGAGGCGTGGTGCTCCTCGTCTGCGCCCTCACCTGGTACACGCTGAGGCGCCGCCGGACGGGCTGAGACCCCGCCCGCCCGCCGCCTCGGAGGCCCGTCCGGCACACCGTCCGGACGGGCCTCCGCGCGTCTTCCGTCAGTCCCCGAATCCCATTGCCCGGGGCCCGGGTTGTCGAGCAGGATCGGGCCCCGTGACCACCACCGAAACGCCGCCGCCCGCCGTCCCGCCCCGCCCCCTCGCGCTCATCACCGGGGTCGGCCGCACCGTCGGCATCGGTGCCGGGATCGCGCGCCAACTGGGCGCCTCCGGCTGGGACATCGCCTTCACCTACTGGACGCCCTACGACCGGCGCATGACCTGGGGCGAGGAGCGCGGCGCGACCGAGGCCATCGAGGCGTCGCTCGCCGCGCACGGCGCCCGTGCCACCGCGATCGAGGCGGACCTGATCGACCCGGACGCGCCCACCCGCGTCTTCGACGAGGCGGAGCGGCGGATCGGGCCGGTCACCGCGCTCGTCCTGAGCCACGCCGAATCCGTGGACTCCGGGCTCCTGGACACCACCCTCGCGAGTTTCGACCGCCACTTCGCGGTGAACGCCCGCGCCACCTGGCTGCTGATCCGGGAGTACGCGCTGCGCTTCCGCGCCCCCGCCGGGACGGGCCGGATCGTCGCGCTCACCAGCGACCACACCGTCGGCAACCTGCCGTACGGGGCCAGCAAGGGCGCCCTGGACCGCATCACCCTGGCCGCCGCGCGCGAACTGGCGCACCTCGGGGTCACCGCCAACGTCATCAACCCGGGCCCCGTGGACACCGGGTGGATGACCGAGGAGCTGGCGGAGGAGCTGCGCCTGGGCACCCCGCTGGGCCGGCTCGGCACCCCGCAGGACACCGCCCACCTGGTCGACTTCCTGTGCTCGCCGCAGGGCCAGTGGGTCAACGGCCAGCTGCTCAAGAGCAACGGCGGAGCCGCGTAGGGCCACGGCACCCCTTGTCGCGCGCGCACCCGGTTATTAAGGTCGCCTCGGTGTCGAAGCGCTTCGACAGACACACTTCGACGCCCCCTCCGGCAGCACGCGCGACGTACAGGAACGGATGCCATGCCAGTCCGAGACCAGACGGGCACGACCGTCAGCAACCCGGTGATCCCCGGGTTCCACCCCGACCCCAGCGTCTGCCGCGTCGGCGACGACTACTACCTGGCGTGCTCCAGCTTCGAGTACTTCCCGGGCATCCCGCTCTTCCACAGCCGCGACCTGGTCCACTGGACGCAGATCGGCAACGTCCTCGACCGCCCCGAGCAGCTGCACCTGACCCCGGGGACCCGGGCCTCCGGCGGCATCTACGCGCCGACGCTCCGGCACCACGACGGCCGGTTCTGGCTCGTCGTCACCAACGTCGAGGTGGGCAACCTGCTGTTCACCACCACCGACCCGGCCGGCCCCTGGTCCGACCCGGTGCCGCTGCCCGGCGTGCCCGGCATCGACCCGGACCTCGCCTGGGACGAGGACGGCACCTGCTGGTGCACCGTGGCCGGGGTCTCCCAGGTCCGCATCGACCCGCACACAGGAGAGACCTTCGGCGAACCGCGCCGCGTCTGGTCCGGGGCGCCCGGGGCGAAGGCGCCGGAGGCCCCGCACCTCTACCGGATCGGCGACCACTGGTACCTGGTCATCGCGGAGGGCGGCACCGAGCGCGGGCACGCCGTCTCCGTGGCGCGCGGTCCCTCGCCCGCCGGGCCGTTCGAGCCGTGCCCGGACAACCCCGTGCTCACCCACCGGGGCCGCGAGCACCCCGTCCAGAACACCGGCCACGGCGACCTGGTGCAGGGGCCGGACGGCTCCTGGTGGCTGGTGCTCCTCGGCGTGCGGCCGGGCGGCGGCACCCCCGGCTGGCACGTGCTCGGCCGGGAGACCTTCCTCGCCCCGGTGACCTGGGTGGACGGCTGGCCCGTCGTCGGCGAGGTCTCCCTCGAACTCCCTGCGCCCGCGTGGCCGTTGGAGCCCGCGCCTTCAGCCCCGGCCCGGGACGACTTCGATGAGACCGAGCCGCGCCCGTACTGGATCTCGCCGCGCCGCTCGACCGCCGGGCGGGCCGGGACGAAGGAGCGCCCCGGCTGGCTGACCCTGCGCGGGCGGGGCGGCACGCTGGACGACCCGGACGCGGTGTTCACCGGCCGCCGCCAGCAGCACCTGGCGTGCCGGACGCGCACGCTGGTGGACGCGGCGGACGGGCACGGCGGGCTCGCGGTCCGGCTCGACGAGGCGCATCACTACGCGGTCGAGGCGGGCGGCGGCCAGATCCGGCTCGTCGCCCGGATCGGCCCGCTCCGCACGGTCGTCGCGTCCCGCCCGGCCCCCGCCGGTCCGGTGGTCCTCGGCATCGACATCGTCCCCACCCGTGCCCCGCTCGACCCGTGCACGGGGCCCGACACGGTGACCCTGGGCGTCGAGGAGCCGGACGGCACGTTCACCGCGCTCGGCTCCCTCGACGGGCGCTACCTCTCCACGGAGGTGACCGGCGGCTTCACGGGCCGGGTGATCGGCCTGTACGCGGCGAGCGGCACCGTGCACTTCGACTGGTTCGGGTACGAAGCGCTGGAGGGTTAAGCGCTGCCGCCTGCGGACCGAAATGACCAACGGGGCAAACCACCGGATCGGAGATCCTGCCGATCCGGTGGTCACCAAAATGCAAGAGAATCAGGCTGTTTACGAGACGCCGGTCCGGATGGCCCCGGTTCCGGTACGCTTCCCGGATGCGCTATTTCATCCAGTACCCCGCCGGGACCAGCGAACTCGTCGCGGATGCCATGGCGCACTTCGTCGACGACTTCCGCGCGGAGTACCAGGATGACAGCGCCATGCTCTTCTCCTCCAGTTCACCGATGGAACGCGTCGCGGACATTCCCTTCGCGAAGAACGCCTTCGCGGTGATCAGCGAAATCCGGCGCGGCGACATTAACGCGAATGTGGAGCAGCTGGCGGGCTCGCTGAAGGAATCGCAATTCCCGCCGCTCCCCGGGCCCCGCGCCCGGGGTTTCCGCGTGATGGTCCACGTCGACGGCGAACTGGCCTCCGTCGCGGGTGCCCCGAAGCGGGAGATCGAGCGCACGGTCTCCGCCTGCACGGGGATGCGGCTCGAACCCAGCGGCCGGGGCCAGGAGTACTGGGTCATCGGCCGGCTGGACATGCGGGACCTCATGTTCTGCGCACGGCTGCCCAAGCCCGCCCGGCCCAAGAAGGCCCGCGGCGCCCTGTCGCACGAGTTGTCGTCCATGCTGGTCCTGGCGTCCGAGCCACGCCCCGACGACACCTTCCTGGACCCGTTCGCG
Organism: Streptomyces sp. NPDC097595; assembly: GCF_044761525.1. Lineage (NCBI taxonomy): Bacteria > Bacillati > Actinomycetota > Actinomycetes > Kitasatosporales > Streptomycetaceae > Streptomyces > Streptomyces sp. NPDC097595. The sequence continues at coordinate 93,697 of NZ_JBIWCN010000027.1, forward strand.
GGCAGCGGCTCGTTCGTGGCCACGCGGCTCACCCTGCCGGCCCAGGCGGTCATCTACTCCGACCTGAATCTCGCGGACCACCGCGAACAGTTGCCCGACGAGGCGGTGCGCGACCGGCGGGTGCGCCTGCTGGACGAGGACGCGATGGTCCTCCCGTCCGTCCCCGACGGCTCGGTGGACGCCGTCGTGACGGACCCGCCGTGGGGCGAGCACGAGGAACTGCCCGTCCCGTACGAGGAGTTCGCCCGGACCACGACGCTCTCCCTGGCCCGGGTTCTGAACCCCGCGAAGGGCCGGTACGTGCTGCTCTGCGCCCGCCGGGGCGCACCCGCGTTCGACGAGGCCCTCACGGACGCGGGCCTCGCGGTCCGCGCGACGCACGAGATCCTGGTCAACGGCCACCCGGCCACGGTCTTCGTCGGCGACAGGCGCTCCGCCGCGGAGCCGGCACAGAAGCAGGAGAAGCCGCAGCCGCCCAGGAAGCCCGCCAAGCCCCTGCTCATCGGGATGGGCACCTACCGCCGCTCCCTGAACCGCTTCTCACGCTGACGCCTCCCGGCACGCGACGCGGCGGGAGTCGTCGCATCCTTGGACGGCGCTGCGCCGGCTGGGCCTCGCAGTGGGGGCACGATGCCGGCCACCTGGCTCGGCCCCTCTCCGACCGCCGCACACCCGCGTCGCGGGCCCGCGACGTACGTGCTGGTGCACGGGACCCATAGCCGGCGCATTCTGGATGCCGATCGCGCGGAAGCTCGCGCTGCGGGGCCACCGGGCCGTCATGGTGGACCAGCCGCGGCACGAGGCGGAGGCATTCGTGGCGGAATCGTGTCAGCGACAGGATGCCCAAGATCTCGTCACGGCCTGGGCGGTGAACCGTGACTCGCCGGCCGCCCGCCGCCGAGGGGCGATGGACGACGATCGGCGCACTTCCTTCAGTTTCATCCGGGCAGTCGGGGTTCCTGCCGATCCTCTCCAGAACGGGTGGTCGGCGATCCGGGTCGACAGCTCCAGCAGACGGCGGCGGCCTTCGGTCGGGCTGGCGGCCGGGGCATATGGCGGGACGGCACTCGTTCCGGTCAAGTTCGGTGACGCGGCTGGTCGGGCGGGTGGGCGCGCGCCGTGATCGCGGGCTCTCCGGTGAATCGATGGGCGGCAGTGGGAGTTGATTTGCTGGAAATCCGGGCCGATGCCCTCTGCCCGTGAGGCGTCATTTAGAGAGCATGAACAAGATCATCTCTGTCGCCGAACCCCCGGCAGCCATGACGCCGTGCGACTGAACGAGTGCGATGAGTTGAGATAGTGGGGGTATGGCCAAGTACCCCGAAGGCAACTTCACCATCGTCAACAACGAGACCGGCCGGGCCCTGCGCGTCCAGTTGGGAAGGACCCGGGACGCCAGCTACCACCGGGTGGGCACGCACTACCTCCAGTACGTGACAGAGGCGCCCACCTTGCAGCTGGGCGAGGCAGACAACAGCCCCGCCACCGTTTGGTGGTACAGCACGAGCCACGAGGACTCCCGGCAGATCGTCAGCTACGCGGTCGGCGAGTATCAGAACATCGGCGACTACTGCGTGTGGATGAGTACGAATCCGGGCGGCAACTTCGTCGACGTGGAGGCGTTCAGGGACCGGCTGAATGACATGCCCGTCGACGTGCGCAGCCGCCTCGCGCCACTGATCCCCACTGAGTGGACAGCGCTGCGTGCGCGCAGGCGCGCCTCTGATGCCGACACTGACGAGTACAAAGCGCGCGAGAGGATGCGCGCCCTCGGAGACGCCGAGCAGGAGGCGTGGATGGGCGAGGACAACCCGCCCAGCGCAGGGGACCTTGCCGCGCTGCACAGGTACAGGTCTGCGGTTGCGGAGGAGACCGCGCCTTTTCTGGGGCTGTTGAAGGACGTCATGAAGAGGCTCAAGGTCGAGGAGGTGGGGCAGTTGCTCTCCCTGCTCGCGGCCGAGGATGCGGATCACCTCAGCGAGGAGCAGAAGGATGCGTTGTTGCTCCTGCCCGAGGAGATGAGGAAGGGGATGGCCGACATCGACTGGGCTGTCGTGGAGCGTCTGGATGCCGACCCGCGTACATCGAAGGTGATTGAACGCACCCATGAGCTGCTGCCTGCGCTCTTGGAGCGCCGTGCGGCTGCCGCCCTGGCGGCGGCTCCGCTCGACGATCTGCTCAGGTGGCACAACGCGTGCGCCCTCCGAAAGGCCAACAAGAGCACGAGCGTCATCCGGTTCACGGACCCCGACCACATCACCACCGAGGATAGGCGCATCACCGCTGCGTTGGACGCCTATCTGAAGGCTGCGGCCGTGGAAGACCTCGTCCTGCGGGTGATCGTCTCCGGCGCGCCCACCCGGCTGTACGGCTGCGGAGCCAGCCGGGGCGCGGGCAGCACATACGGATGGACCTACGACGGCACGTACATCTACGGCTCCGACAGCAAAACGGTGCCCTCCGAGCAGACCTACTGGACCGACGAGGACGGCCACCTCCTGGGCAAGCCCAAGGGAGGCCCCGGTCAGACGTGGTCGATCAAGCCGTGGGCACCCAGCAAGTCGGCGGAGATCAGCCGCTTCGACATCGCCCTCACCGGCCTGTTCGGGCCGATCGGCCGAGCCCTCGGACTTTGACCGGCCTAAAGCCTGTCCGACGGGTGCGCGCCATCACGGCCGGGTACCAGTTCGACATCGCAGGCGGCCGCCTCCGGGTCCTGACCGGGGACGACGACCTCACCGTGCGCACCCGCGCCGGCGTGGGCTTGGCTCCCGTGCCCAGCGGGACCTGCCAGGAGACGAACAACGTCCGCGCCGACGGCCGCGGCTGCCCGGTGTACTACCGGTGCTTCTCCTGCAATTGCTTCACCATCGCCTGAGACATCGCTGGCGGCCACGGAAGCCCGTGTACCTGTCGGCCTGCCGTGTTCCCGGGAGGCCGCAAGGTCACTCGTTTCAGTGGTGCACTAAACGTCATAACGCTGCGCCGCGAGGCGGAGGACTAGGGTCGCTGATCGGGCCGCTCGGCTCTACTGCCGTATTAGTTCACCGGTCGCGCGGCACCGCGGGCGTCCTGCGATGCCGGCCCGCAACGGTGGTGGGGTGGGGACCGTAATGGCCCTTGCCGGCCCACACCATCTCGACGCACGCACTTGGGACAAACCCCCTGGAGAGCGGCATGTACGAAGACAGCAACGAACCCATCCACATCGTGGCCGAAGACACCAAGATGAACGCAGCCGAGGGCACCGCGACCTTCACCGGATGCGTCATCGTCACCCAGGGCGGCCTGAAGCTGGAGGCCGACACGGTGGTGAGCCGGGCCTCGGACAGCGGCGATCCTGAGTCGATCACCGCTACCGGCCACCCGGCCGCCCTTGAGCTGGGGCCAACGGACGCTTCTCCCCATCGCCGGATTAAAGGAAAGGCTCTGAAGATCACCTTCGAGCCTGGCAAGGGGCTATGCACCTTCGAAGGCAGCGCGACGGGCTATGCGGGAGACTCCACCAGCAGGGGCGAGAAGGTGGTACTGAACCTTGAGACCGCGGCCTTCGGAACGCCGAGGGCGAGCCGGACTGTGACAATGCCTACCACCCCGGGCTGACGACCTGTTGTGACGGGGTTGACCGCTGCCATTCGTTGATGGCAGCGGCCAACGCCGCGGGCCTTGCCGCAGTTCCCGACAACCAGGAGACGCCGGCGCAGCCAACTGGATTGTGCGTGCAGGTGCCGCTTGGGATAGGCAAAGCAGCAGCTCATGGCCTGACGCCGTGCCATCTACCGGCAGTGGCGCAAGGTCGAGGTGTCGTTCCCTCCGGAGTTATCCAGGGAAGCATCCGGCTTGCATCGGGCTCAGACCGAGACCAGGTCGCATACGAAAATCAAGGTCTCGCCCGGCGCGATCCTGCCGCCGCCCGCGCCTCGATCTCCGTAGCCCAGGTGCGGGGGAATGGCGAGCTCGCGGCGGCCACCGACCTTCATCCCCTGGACGCCCTGATCCCAGCCGGAGATGACCTGTCCGGCTCCGAGCTGGAACTCCAGCGGGTTGCCGCGGTTCCAGCTGGCGTCGAACTCCTCGCCGTTGGACCAAGCCACGCCTACGTAGTGGACCTTGACGAAGTCGCCGGCCTTGGCGACGGGACCGTCGCCCTCCCAGATGTCCTTGATCTGGAGTTCGGTCGGCGGTTCGCCTACAGGGAAGTCGACCTCAGGCTTGTCGATGTTCATTTGCGATTCTCCGTCTGTGCGTGCCAGCTGTGACGCACAGCTGGCCAACTAAAACGCTCAGTCACACTACCCCTCAGCTTTCACCTGCTCCACCAGACGGTTCGGCGAGCTGGAGGTGGAATATCCAGGGCGTTCGTTCGATCGGCTTCCTTGCAGAGATCACGGGAGGGGGCGCTGGTGGCCGAGCTGATGATGTTCCGGCAGGACGCGGACGGACGGGATGTCGAGCTGGCCGGCTCGACGGTTGCGCTGGAGATGGAGCTGCAGCGGCGGGTCGAGGCCGGCCTGGAGCAGATGCTGGGCGTCCGTTTCCTGGCATCGGAGTATCCGACTGGCCCCCGGCACCGGGGGTGTTCCGCGCGGATCTCATCAACGAAGCGGTAGCGGATCACTGCCCCGTCTCCCGTGCGAAATAGGCGTCCGCCCTCTGCAGGATGTCGATGTCCTGCCGGGCATGCGCCAGCTCGCGGTTCCGCTCGGCCAGCAGCCGGTCCAACTCGCGGACCCGTGCTTTCAGCGCTTCGACCTCCCGGCTCACCGCGGCGTCACCGCCGTCGTTGCCGGCGGCCTTGCGCCTCCGGCCCAGCTCACGCTCCACCCACGTGCCCAGCGTCGCCTTGTGCACGCCCAGCGACCGGGCAATGTCCGCAACCGGCCGCTCCGGCGAGGAGAGCACCAACTCGACCGCGTCCCTCTTGAACTCCTCCGGAAACTGCTTGCCACGAGCCATGGCACGCGTGTCCACCGACTGTCCACCGGCGACCTCAGCCACGGTTCTCGTACCGAGCCGCCACTGCAGCACAAGGCAAAGGAAAAGAAAAAACCTCAGGTCACGGCGAGTGAGTCCTGGGGTGATTCCGAGCCGCCTTCGGGATTCGAACCCGAGACCTACGCATTACGAGGGCCTGCATGATCGTCCCGGGTGGTGCTGGACTGTGCCACGGACTCTCGTTTTCGCTGGTCAGAAGCGTTCGGCCGAGACCTCCGTGCCGCCCGATCCATCCTGTGCCACCCCATCCGCTCACGCAGCGCTCACGCAAATCCTTGTGGCGCGCCGCAAGCTGAGGTGCCTGTGATGGGACGGACGCCCGTCCCATCACAGGGCATCTCTCATGCGGTGAACGTCACGTGGCGCCAGTCATCCGTCTGCTCGAAGGTGACATTGGTACCCAGGGCCTCGAAGTGTTTGCGCCCACACTTGATCTTTCCCAGCTCTTCCGGTCGGAGAAGGCTCTCTTGCTGGGTGCCCTTGGTCTCTATCACCAGGTAAAGGCGCTGCTCACCGTCGGGAAGGCGACGCACGATAGCCCAGTCCGGATTGTATGTGCCGAGCGGCGTGGGGACTTTGAACCAGGACGGGAGCTTGGCGTACACTTCGACGTCGCTCGCCGACTCCAGATCCTCGACGAACTTCCGCTCTGTCTCGGAGTCGTAACGAACTTCCTCGTAGACACTCTTCGCCGCAGGGGTCAGGTTCTTGCCGAGATAGCCGTGCAGCTCCTCGGTAAGGAAGAGCTCCTGGGCGTAGACGTCGCTCTCCCCGAGCTTGACGTACTTGATTCCGTCGACAAGCGCCGCACGCCGAGCCTCTGTGATCTTCTCAGCGGCGAGGGATACAAACTCCTGCGGGTTGCGCTGGAAATCCCGGAAGCGGCCGCTCTCAGAGAGGATCCGGTGGATGGTGCGTCGGGTCAGCTTGGTCTGCTCAGCCAACTCGCCGAGGATATCCGGTAGCGGGATGTCTCCCTGCTCGACCAGCTGCGGGGCCGAGGTCGACTCAGCACCGGTTTCGATGCCGCGCTCGCTTATGGCCAACGTCGTTGACGTCCACACCATGCGGGCAGGAAGAATCTGGCGGGCCTCCTTCAGAGCACCCGCTGCGTCCGCGATCAGCTTCTCCGGGTCGAAGTCCACCCGGTAGGTGCTCCTCTGTTTGATGCGGTTCCAGAGTTCGTGGAACTGTGGGTTCTCGAAGACCTGCTTACGGACCTTGACCGTTCGTCGTTCATCCCGGTCGTTGATGGTGACGCCCTTGGCACGCTGCTGGAGCCGCTCCGCAACTACAGACTCCAGGCCGGCGAACTCCGCGGGCAGTGTGAACGTGTCCTCCGCGAGAGCCTGCTGGAGCAGTTGCGCGTCGATCTTGCCGTTGCTCTGAATGTAGCCAGCCTCCTGCAGAGCAGCGAAGAGCCGTTGCGAGCCCTCGCTACCGAGCCGCTTCCCATCGCTGTCGGGCAAGAGAAGGCTGGAAAATTGGTGCGGCTCGATTCGACCGAAGCTGACCTTGGCGTCCTGCTCGTACTCGGTCTGGAGTGAGGTGGCAAACTGCTCCAGGCTCTCAGTCGCAACGACCGTAAGGGTGTTTACGTCGAAGCCATGGAGCCGCTGGCCTTCCTGATTCACTGCGAGCCGTAGGCCGCGGCCGATGGTCTGCCGACGCTGGCGTTCGGAGCCCATCTCTCGCAGGCTACAAATCTGGAAGACGTTCGGGTTGTCCCAGCCCTCTCGAAGCGCCGAGTGGGAAAAGATGAACTTCACCGGCTCGTCGAGGCTGAGCAGGCGCTCCTTGTCCCGCATGATCAGGTCATACGCGCGCTCGGCGTCCGCGCCGTCCTGGGCCGCTCCCTCCTTGATGTCCTTGGGCTTGCCCTTGGCATCCCGAGCGAAGTAGCCCTCGTGGACGGCGCTCGGCTCAGAGTCGAGATCCACCCCGCCGTAGAGGGTCGAGTAGCGGGGGTTGCGCTGGAGCTGCGCATACTCCTCTTCGAAAATCTTCACGTACTCGCCCGGTACCGAAGCGCCATCCGAATCCTCGGCGCGGTAGCGGTCCACGCGATCGATGAAGAACAGGCTCAGCACCTTGATGTCCCTGGAGCGGAGCTCCAGTTCCCGATCAAGGTGCACCCGGATGGTCTTGTTGATCAGATGCCGGGCGCGCTCGAGCACCGGGATGTCGCCGTAAGCCTCGCCTTCCCTGAGGTACTCGTCGATTCCGCCGCCATGGACCTGGATGAACCCCGACTTACTCCTGCCACGGCCCTTTGTGACGTCGCCGACCAACAAGCCCTCGTAAACACGGTTGTCGGTGATCGCCCCAAGACTGCTTCCGGGGCTGACCCTCTCGATTCGGCGCACGACGCGCCCGGACCGCATCACGTCGACTTCCACGGTCGCCGTGTAGTCGTCCTTGCGCGTGCTGACCTTCTCAAGGCGGATATAGGGACGGCCGTGCGCGTGCTCCACGGTACCGCCGGCCACCTCGATCTGCTTGACCAGTCCCGCCTGGTAGGCGTCGACGGCGTCCAGCTTGTAGACCATGTTGAACACGTCGACATGCGTCGCCGAGTAGCGCAAGCTAAACAACGGATCCATCGCGCGTAGGGCCTGTCGCCCCCTGCCCTGGGGACCACCGTCTACGCTCTGCGGCTCGTCAACGATGAGAATCGGCCGCACCTGCTTGATCAATTCAATCGGCGCCTCACCACCGGTCTGCTCACTCCGCTGGTAGATCTTCGCGGTCGCCTGCTTATTGATTGCGGCGGCCGTCACGATCATTAGCTCGATGCCAGAGCTGTAGGCGAAGTTCCTCACCTCGCCCAGCTGCGCCGAGTCGTAGGCGAAGTAGTGCAGCGGGGTGCCATCGTAGAGGGCCTTGAAGTGATCCTCCATGATTTGCAGCGACTTGTGGACGCCCTCCCTGATCGCCACAGATGGCACGACGACAATGAATTTCGTGAAGCCGTAACGCTTGTTCAGCTCGTAGACCGTACGCAGGTATACGTATGTCTTGCCGGTACCGGTCTCCATCTCGACCGTGAAATTCAGATCGCGCTCGTCCGCCAAGTCGGGCAGCGAAGAGAGCGGCAGACCGTTACGCTCCTGGACCTCGTTCAGGTTCGCATGCAGCTGATCGGGCAGGATCCGCAACCTGTTCCCGACGCCAGCTGCAGGCGTGAACAGGTCGTCATTGTCCCCTCCGACAGTGAACAGGCTGCGCCCGCTCTCCTGCCCGTGGAATAGATCACATACTGCATCCACAGCCGCCTTCTGATGTGACAGCTCGGAGTCGAAATGAAGCTTGGGCTTTTTCATCCTGGCGTCCCCTCGGCTCACAGGCTCTTCACGACGAAGGGGGACTCATGCTGCTCGAGGATCGCCACGAGGTTCGCCTTGGCAACATCGTCAGCGAAAGCCACGTCCTTGAGGAAGACGGTCACGTCCGTCTCAGGCTGCAGCTCATCACGCCAAGTAACGATGCCGTCGGCGATCTCTTCCGCATTGCCCCTAGTGATCGAACCGGCGGAAGGCAGGCAGGCGAACAACAGACCCCTTCCAGTCGCGAACACGTGAATGCCCGCGAAGGTCCGCGCGTCCGCCGCCGAAGCGAGGTCGAGCCCCTGGCTCAGCAGCAGCTCGAAGAGGACATCCTGTTCGGAGCGTCCCTCGCGGACGTTGTCGATGTGCTCAAACGCCTGCTGCTCGAAGTCCGGACGGGAGGTGTCCCAGCGGACGATGTTGCCATCGGAAAGAACGAAAGAGCGGAACCCGAAATCCCCAGAGAATTCGCCATCCGAGGGCCTCTTCTGAATTTTCTGGGAAGCCCGCCGCAGGCGCTCGCGCGTGATTTCGGAAATTGTCGGGTAATCCGACCGACCTGTCTTCTCAGGCAGCTGGGCCAGAATAAAGCGTAGCGCTGCAGAGTTGTCAGCCTGCCAGTCCATGACAGCGTGCCCGGTAACACCAGAGCCAGCGAAGAAGTCGAGGACCAGATCTCCGTCGTTACAGAACGCGTCGATGATCCGGCGCACCAGCTTGACCGGTTTGGGAGTGTCAAAAGGAGCATCGCCACCGAAGAGGCTCTTCAGTTCGAGCGTCGCCTCCTTGTTGTGGCCCGCGAACCCGTAGTCCCACCAGGTGTGCGGCTTGATCCCTCGCTCCGATTCCTGCAGGAACGCCTTGAGCATGGGACGGGCGTCGCGATCTTTGCCCCACCAGATCCTGCCGTCCGAGTTCCAAGAGTCGAATTTCTCCTGGTTGCACCGCCAGTAGCGGTTTGCGGGTGGGTTGAACTTCTTGCCAGTTGGCCCGGTGATCTCGAACAGGCCAGCGGCATAGGGCTTGCTCGCCGACAGATCCTGCGCGCGCCAGGGACCTCTCGGGTCGTTGTCGGGGTTCTTGTACGCCTCCAACTGGTCCTCGTTGCGCTCCCAGTCGGAAATCCTGACAGACCCGCGGTCGCGGGCGTACACCATGACGAAGTCGTGCATGTCCGAGAACCACTTGGCGGTGACGTTCGAGACATAGCGTTTCTGCCACATGATGTTCGCCACGAAATTCTCTTCGCCGAAGATTTCGTCGCACATGCTACGGAGGTGGGCCTGCTCTCCGTCGTCGATGGAGATGCAGATGACTCCGTCTTGGCGCAGAAGGTTCCGGGCCAGCGTCAGCCTCGGGTACATCATGTCTAGCCAGGCACTGTGGCGACGTCCGCCGACCTCAGCGTTGCTGCTGAGCCGCCCGCCGGAGCTGTTGATCTGTCCGGTGAGTTCGAGGTAGTTCCGGATGCTGTCCTGGAAGGTGTCCGGGTAGATGAAGTCGCTGTTGCCCGTGTTGTACGGGGGGTCGATGTAGATGAGCTTCACCTTGCCGGCGTAGCTCTTCTGCAGAAGCTTGAGGATTTCGAGATTGTCGCCCTCGACCATGATGTTCCGGGTGGCGTTCCAGTCCACCGACTCGTCCGGGCGGGGCAGCAGGGTCGCCGTGCTCGGCTTGAGGGCAACGCGGCGGGCGTTGCGCTTGCCAAACCAGGTCAGCCCGAACCTCTCGTCGCCGGGTTCGATGGCGTCGCCAAGCAGCTCGCGTAGAGCGTCGAAGTCGACCTTGCCCTCTGCGAAGGCAGACGGGAAGATCTTCCGGAGCTGTTCGAGGTTCTCCGCCACGAGGTCCTTGGAGTGGGTCTCCGGATCCCCCGGCTCAACCGTGTGCATCGTCACCCTGATCGTCCCCTGCTTGACTACGGCACCGTCCGGCTCAACAGGTGCCTTCTTCTTGACCGTGCTCTTCGTTCTTCCTGCGTTACTACGCCAGACGCAACTTATCGTGCGCCACTGACAAAGCGACTCTCTTCACCTTGATCTGGTCCTGTAGCTCGATCCTGCGAGGGATCTGCTTCTCTCTTTTGATCTGGGCGACCAGCTTGTTGATCTCTGCCTCGAGGCGGGTGCTCTCTGTCAGGGCAGACAGCTGGGTCTGCGCCGCATCCAAGGTGCCCGCGGGCGCAAACTCCCCAAGCACCGCAGCAACACGCAAGGCAACCGTCCGAGCCAGCCAACCGTCGTAGACCGCACTGAGGTCGCTGCGTGGCTGCCGGTCGAGTTGGAGCGCGCCCAGGAAGGCATCGCCCACCGGTGCAGGGACGTCTCCGACGGAAGCACTCACAGGCGAACTCTCCAGTGTGACCTCATCGTTCCGCGCGTGTGACATGCGTTTGAGGGCAACCGAAACACGGGGACCGGACTCCTGCTCGCTAACAAGGAGGATCGGGTATGGCACGGCTCGATGGAGGAGTTCTTCCAGGCGAGTGAGTTTGGTTCCGGTCCGGGTCCGCAGAGTCATGACGTGGAGCTCGGGAATGCGCCGACTGCCGTCCGGGGCCATGTAGGCAGGGATTCCCACGGCATCAGGACGTATCGCGGCGGCCCAGCGCAGGGTATCGATGCCATCCTGCAGCAACCGCCGATCAGCGGCGCTGAAGTCGGAGTGCGCCTGCAGCTGGGTCTTGGGCACCCGGACATCCACTGCGCAGTCGGCGGGCAACCGAAGGGCGTCGACCACGTCGTCCGGAGTCATCGCTGGGCTTCTTGGTCGTCGTGTGTGGCGGGACCGACAGGTTCGGCGTCGACACGGGGCAAAACGGCGAGAAAGGCGAGTACTTCGAAGTCATTGGTCCCGGCGAAGCCTCCTGCCGCGGCGGCCTGGGTGCCGTCCAGGCTGAACAGGCTGGCGACCGCGCGCTCTTCCTCCTTGCCGGTGATGGAGCGTACAGCGGCGGCGAGGGCCTTGCGGGCTGCCCCCATGTCGGCGCCGCGCCGAGTCCGGGCGTCGAACAGCGCGGTGAGCCCCGGGTCAACCTGGCCCCGCTCGGCACTAACCCTGCGCACCCGGTCGAGGATGCGCTTGGTCTGGGTGTGGCTGAGCTGCACCACCCCTTCCTCCCCGACGTGGATGAGGTAGTGAGGGGCAAGTGGGTCGCCGGCCTGCACGGCCCGATCGGCCGCCTGGTCTTCGGCACGTAGGCAGAAGATCAGTCCGGGTGGGACGTCGCCATCGGTGTCCGCGACCGCGTGAACTCCGAGTGGCTCCGCATCCAGCTCGCCGGGGTGTCGCTTGGCGTAATCGGCGAGGTCGATGCGCAGATCGGTGAGGGTGAGGTCAGCGATGGACACGCCGGTCGACAGGTCCTCAAGGTCGAGGACGGAGTCTTGCAGCTTGAGGAGTTGTGCGCGCCGGTATTCGAGATCGTTCATCAGGTCGCCGGCGCTGGTCTCGATGACGTTCTCTTCGCCGGTGGCGGAGATGTCGAGGAGCACCATGCGGCCCGTGACTCGCTGCTCGAGGCCGATGTATTCCTCCAGGTCCATCTGCGGCCAGAAGTTGACGAGCTGGATCCGAGAGCTGCGCGAACCGAGGCGGTCGATGCGGCCGAAGCGCTGAATAATGCGCACCGGGTTCCAGTGGATGTCGTAGTTCGCGAGCCAGTCGCAGTCCTGCAGGTTCTGACCCTCGGAGATACAGTCCGTGGCGATGAGCAGGTCGAGTTCTCCCTCTCCAGCCAGATCGTCCGGGCGTTGCTTCGAGCGTGGGGAGAACGCAGAGAGGATGGCGGGAAGATCGCGGCGCAGCTTGAGCGTGGTGCGATTGTTCCCGGACCCCGTCACCAAGCCAGCCTCGACGCCGAGTTCGACTCGCGCCCATTCGGCGAGCTCTTCATACAGATAGGCGGCGGTGTCCGCGAAAGCGGTGAAGACGATGGCCTTGCGATTGCCCGGGTTGACGGGATTACCAACCTTATCCGCGATTAGCCGCTTAAGGTGTCTTAGTTTAGCGTCACGCTCTGGTATCACCTGCTCGGCCCTGTACAACATCGCGGAGAGGCGCTCATGGTCCTCTAGGAGGTCCTGGCGCCAGCGGATTAGATCCATGTCCGCGATGAGAACCCTGATCTTGCCACCACCGATCGCCAGCTCGTCCGAGCGCAGGTCGTCGCGCTCCTCCTCGTCGAGAGAGTCGGGGCGGTAGTAGGTCTCGTGTCGGTCGATCGCACTCAGGTGCGCGTCGATGCGCTCCAGCTGCCGGCTCACCGTCAACCGGAAGGAGTGGACGGAACTCTCCAGCCGCTTGAGGATGTTGACCCTCATCAGGTTGACCAGGCTCTGCTCTCGGTCGGCCTGCTGGAAGCTCCCCTTGCCACTCTTCAGGCGGGTGGCGTACTTGTCGGCGTACTCGGCCCGCTTGTCCGGTCTCAGGTAGTACATGGGCGAGTAAGCAGCCAGATTGAGCTTGCGAATCTGGTCGTTTAGTTCTCCGATGGCGCCGAAGTCACCCTGCGTGTCGATATCCGACTTTACGTTAAGCGGTGCGAGGCGCTCGGGGAAGGATCCAGTCTCGGCAGTGCCGTAGTACTTCTCGATGTGCTTGCGCGAGCGGGCGATGGTCAGCATGTCGAGCAGCGTGAAATAGTCAAAGCCCAGCATGTCCACGAGTAGGGCTGGGGTACGCCCCTCCGGGCCAAGCTCCTGCCACCGATTGAACTGGCGCTGCGCGACGCGGACGGTCTTGGCGATGCTGGCGATACCGTACGGCGCCAAGGACGTGTCGTCGTTCTCGGTAGCGAAGGCGATCTGGTTGCGCAGGTCCGCAAGCCGGTTGTTAACCGGGGTAGCCGAGAGCATCAGGATGCGGGTCTTCACGCCCTCCTGAATGATCTGGCGCATCAGGCGGTCATAGCGAGTCTCGCCGTTCTGCTTCGGAGAGTTGGCGTTGCGGAAGTTGTGCGACTCATCGATGACCACCAGGTCGTAGTTGCCCCAGTTGATATGCGCAAGGTCGATGTCGCCCGATCTGCCAGACTCACGGGACAGGTCGGTGTGGTTGAGCACATCGTAATTGAAGCGATCTGCAGCGAGGAGGTTTCGGCGGTCATTCGCCGTGTACATCGTCCAGTTGTCTCGCAGGCGCTTCGGGCAGAGTACGAGTACCCGGTCGTTTCGCAGCTCGTGGTACTTGATTACGGCGAGCGCCTCGAAGGTTTTCCCGAGGCCGACGCTGTCCGCAATGATGCAGCCGCCGTAGCGATTCAGCTTGTCGATCGCACCGATTACGCCGTCCCGCTGGAACTTGTACAGCTTTTCCCACACCACGGTGTCGTGGATGCCGGTCTTCGCATCGATGACCGTGTCCTCGTCCAGTTCCCCGCCAGCAGCGCTAAACAGATGGTGGAGCATGAGGTGGTAGATGCGCTCCGGGTCGCGATAGCGCCCGAGGGCACGCATCTGCTCCAGCAGCGGGCCTGCTTCAAGAGAAGCGGGCGTGCTCTCCCACATAACCTCGAAGAGTGCAGGAGCGAGAGCGGCCGCCTCGCTCTCGTTGTCGGAGCGAAGGATCGACGTGTACGGATTACCAGGGGCCAGGCCGAGGCCGGCACGATCGAAGCCGAAAGAGCCCTGGGCTAGCGAAATCACTTCACCCGAGGCCGCTCGGGCAACCAGAACCCCCTGGGGGATAGCGTGAAACGCCGCATGCCGCACCTCGGTCCGCCGAGCCAGCCATTCGGCGCACGACGCGGCGAGGTAGCGGCTCGAGAGACGGTTGCGGGCAGCGCGATCATGCTCGCCGCCCAGCAGGTGCAGATCGGCACCTGCACTCGGTAGCAGAAGTCGAGCCTGTTCCAGCTTGGCCAGCTCGTCGCGGAGCTCTTCGAATGCGTACACGGAGAAGGTCGACGAGGCGAGGTCTACAGCCCCGCCTGGTCTCAAAATCGGACGTACCGCGTCGATCAAGCGGTCGCTTCCCCTGTTGCTCACGACCTTCAACCCATCCCCCATGACGTCGGTCCGACCCACCGCCTCGCTGAGGCAAGTCTAGTCAGCCTACTAACGCCGTTGCTGCGTATGGGACGCTGGCGAGAACCTTGTGCAGCTGTCATCGAAGGCGGTGGCTTGGGCCGAGTACACCCCGGGCAGAGAATCAGACATGGGCGATCTCATAGGGGACTGGGCGGCGCACATCGCGAGGGCTGAACTCCGCTGCACACTTCCACGGAGATGGGCGCATACGCAGGGAGTGGCTAACCGCGCCGCCGAAGTAGACCAGGTTCTCAACCAAGACGCCAGCCTTCTCGTCGCCGCCGCCACGCTTCACGACATTGGGTATGCGCCTCGCCTGGCGGTGACGGGGTTCCATCCGCTGGACGGAGCTCGGTTCCTTCGGGACGAGCACGGGGCCGACGAGAGACTGGTGCGGCTGGTTGCGAATCACTCGTTCGCGCTCCTTGAGGCGCAGGAGCGCGGGTTGCACGAGGAGCTCGCCACGGAGTTCCCGTTGCTGGAGCAGCAGCTGTTGGTAGATGCCCTCGTGTACTGCGACATGACGACCACGCCTGACGGCGACCGAACCACCGCCCAGGACCGGGTCGCGGAGATCCGCAGCCGCTACGGGGACGACAGCGTGGTCGGGCGGTTCATCCGCCGGGCGGCTCCGGAGATCTTTGCCTCCGTGGAGCGGGTGGAAGCCGCCCTGATGACTCAGCCGAGGTAGGGGTAGGTGCCGCCGAGGTAGTCCCCGATCTGCTGGCGCATGCTCGGGTGGATGTCGTACTGGTCGAGGTCGGCCGGCTGGACGAAGCGGACGCCGTCGGCCTCCTCGTTGATCGTGGGCACTCCGCCGACGGGCCGGCCGATGTAGGTGTTCTCGTACTGCTGGCGGATCTCGCCGTCGGTGTACGCGACGATGTGGTTCGGGTTGGTGTAGACGCCGAGGAACCCGGTGAGCTCCGCGATGATCCCGGTCTCCTCCAGGCACTCCCTCACCGCACACTCGGCTGCGGTCTCGCCGATGTCCTGAGCTCCGCCGGGGAGGGCCCACTGGCCGGTGTCGCGGCGCCGCTGGACGAGGATGGCGCCCGTCTCGTCGACGACGAGCAGGTTGCTGGCCGGGATGAGGGTGTTCGCCTTCGGAGCAGAGGGGTCGTTGTAGTACTCAGTCCTGCCCATAGTCGGCGGTCCTCTCCTGGTCGGGTGCCCATTGCCTCGCGGCGGCCCAGACGGCGTCGAAGCTTTCAGCGTAGTTGTCGAACCACCCTGTATCGCCTGCCCTCTTGAGGTGCAGGAGCGGGTTGGCGCTGGCCGGTTGACCCCAAATGTGTGGGTTGACGAGCAGGTTGTCGTCGTAGCGGAACATGGACGTGTAGAGGGTGGTGTCGTGGAGTCGCACGCCGCACCCGGCCTCGCCCAGCAGCGGGCGGTAGTACGTCAGTGAAGCGCGGATCTTGGCGGCAAGGGTGTCGCCGATTCCCTCCTCGCGACCCCGTACGGCGACTGCCTGCCCGTCGGGGTCGCCGAAGCACAGGCGCACCCGGACGCCCTCGGCGGCGCGCTCGGAGAGCATCTTGGCGACGTGAGGGTTGGACTGGGCGAAGAAGGTGCCGGAGAAGACGAGGACGCCGATCTCGTGCCGCGCTTCTCGCAGCAGTGCGAGCCATACGTCCCGGGGCACGCTGGCTCGGTTCTGGTAGGTGCCGACCAGCTCGGTGCCTAACCCGTCCTTCGGCCGGCCTGGACGCTTGGACGGCTCGGGCCAGAGAAAGGTCTCTTCGACGCGCAGGTGTCGCGCGACGCGGAAGCGGTGCCGTGCATGGGGAATCCGTCCGCCCAGCCATCGGCTGACCGTCTTGGGATCTACCTCGCAGATCTCGGCGAGTGCATCGGGCGAGACGCCGCGTTGGCCGAGCACGGTGCGCAGTCGGTTGTTCACAGCAGCCATCGAATCGGCACGGCGCGTGATCGCGCAAGGACGTTTTGGGACGCAGTCCGCTGTAATGGAGCCTCGCGGACTGCCTACTCTGGCGGCATGGAGCTCTTCGTCCTGTGGGACATCGACCACACCCTCATCGAGAACGCGGGGGTCAGCAAGGAGATCTACGCCGCTGCCTTTCGTGGCCTCTCAGGTCGGGAGCCCACGGAGCCCGCGCGTACTGAGGGGCGCACGGATCGACTGATCATGCGCGACATGTTCGTCCGCGAAGGGCTGCCCATGCCTGACTGGCACCTCATCGAAGCAGCACTCGCCCAGGCGGGGGAAGCGCGCCTGGAGGAGCTGCGCAGGCGCGGGACCGCCCTGCCCGGTGTGCACGACGCCCTGAAAGCCGCCTCGGCTCAGACCGGTTGGGTCTCCTCCGTACTCACCGGCAACATCTCCGCCAACGCCCTTGTGAAGCTTGCCGCGTTCGGTCTCGACTCCCTGCTTGACCTGCCGGTCGGCGCCTACGGAGCGGACGCCGAACTCCGCCCCCACCTGGTCGCTGTCGCGCGCGAGCGCGCACAACGGCTTCATGGTATCGCGGCCGACATCCCCACCGTCCTCGTCGGGGACACCCCGCGTGACGTAGAAGCGGCTCTGACCACAGGCGCTGGCGTCCTCGCTGTCGCCTCCGGCATCCACACCCAGGAGGAACTGACCGCCGCCGGAGCCGTCGAAGTCCTGCCCGACCTGTCGGACACGAAGCGTGTCCTCAGCATTCTGGAGTCCTTCGCAGGTCACTGAAGACGTCCCAGGACGTCCTTGGACCGTCCCCGAACGCGGTGTCGAGGTCCCCAAGCAGAAGGCCACTATCAGGCTCCCACCAGGCAATCAGCCGAAGGAGCCGACGTGATCGAGGAAGTCACCGGGATCAAGAAGATCCGCATGCTGTACCTGCAGCTGCTCTACCGCTGCAACTTCACGTGCCTGCACTGCTTCCACGGCAAGCGGCTTCAGTACGCCGACGCCTTCACCGTCGACGAAGCCGCGGGTCTTCTCACCCTGATGCGGGACGAGTACGGCACCGAGGCAGTGACCCTGCTTGGCGGAGAGCCCTTCGTCCACCGGAACCTCGCGCAGGTCGTCCGCCACGCCAAGGAGGAACTGGGCCTGCGCGTCGAGATCTGCACCAACGGGTACCGGATCGAGCGCCGTCTGACCGAGATCGCCCCCTCCCTGGACCTGCTCAGGGTTTCGCTGGAGGGCGTCGGGTCGACCAACGACGGCATCCGAAAGCAGGGCAGCTACAAGAGCGCCCTGGAGGCGCTCCGGCTGGCTCGGGATCTCGGCGTTCCGACCGGTGCGACCATGACCGTCACCTCGCGGAACATCGCCGAAGTCCTGCCCCTCGGAAGGGCCTTGGCGCAGCTCGGGGTCCGGCAGCTCAAGCTCCACCACCTGCGGCCGGTCGGCAACGCCGCCGATCATCCCGAGCTGCTGGTCACCTCCCCTTCCGCCTACGGGCGGCTCCGGGACGAGCTGGCGTCAGCCGATCTGCCCTTGGCGGTGATCGTCGACGAGGACCTCTCCGAGGACGGTGCCCCGCAGGTGTGCGCGCCCTCCGACGGTCCTCGCGAAATCGACCGCATCGAGGTCGACCCGCGCGGTGCGCTGACCATGTCCTGCAAGGCCGTGGGCAAGGACGCGCACGCCTTCTGGTACGAGAAGGCGGCAGGACGCATCGTCCACAAGCCCTCGTCCGTCGACGAACTCACCCTCGCGGTACCGGACGTGGTGTACGGCCGTGCCTGATGACCCACGCTTCGAGAGCCTGGAGGGGTTACGCGGCGCCGGCAAATCCACCCTGGCGCCCATGCTTGCCGCCGCCCGACAGGCCGTCCTCGTCGCTACCGTCCCGCTGCCCTACCAGCCGCTCAGACAGGCGCTGGACGAGCGGACGAATGTAGAGGCACGGATGTGCTTCTACCTCTCGGGCCTGTTCACCGCGGCCGAGGAGATCCAGCACCACCTCGACGCCGGCGTCCCGGTCGTCGTCGAGAGCTACTTCGCCCGGTGCCTCACCACTCACCGGGCCCTGGGGGCACAACTCGGTATCACCCTGCCGAGCTGGCTGCCGACACCCGCTACCTACCACCTCGTCTGCGACGACGACGAGAGACAACGTCGACTCGCTGGGCGGAACAAGCCGGTGTCGCGGTGGGACTCACTGATCGAGACCGCTACGGACCGGGTGACGGACGCCTACGCCTCGTTCCCGATGCATCGCGTCGACACCACAGGGCGCAGCCCCGACGAGGTCCTCCGAGTGATCATGGATACCGATACGCAAGGAGCGCACCCCCATGCAGACTCAGAGCCTGTGGGAGCACACCCTCACGTTCTTCCCACAGTTCCTCGCCACGTTGCGGGAACGTGTCGCCCCTGATGCCACCGTCGCGGTGGTCGGCGCGAGCGACGGCAAGTTCGTCCTGCCCCTCGCCGCCGCCGGCTACCGCGTCGTCGCCATCGAACGCGACGCTGTCGCCCTCCACGGGGGCGACGTCCACCTCCCGGGTGACAGCCAGGCCCACGCGTTGGGACTGATCGATCGCCTGAAGCTCGAAGAACTCCACGAACGCGTAGAGGTTGTTGAGGACGATTTCCTGAACGGCGAGCCCCTGGGCCTGCAGTGCGACGCGGTCTGGACGAGCTGCTCGTGGCACTACAGTGCCAACCACCACCGCCCGCTCGGCGAGTTCGTCGACCGTATGCAGCGCCTGGTTCGCCCAGGCGCCATCTTCGGCGCGGAGTTCATGATGCCCGTCGAAAGACGCCACCACATGATCGAGCACTACACCTCCCCGGAACGCCTTCACCCCCACTTCATCGGCGACTGGGAGGTCCTGCTCACCCTGCGCACCACTGAGTTCACGGAGCGCGCCCACGTCGGCCAGCTGCACGACCACACCCACCGCATGGGCCTCCTGCTCGCGGCCCGGACATCAACCCTCACCGACCACTTCTGAGAGAAGACCCCATGAAGCACGAATACGAGGCCAAGTTCCTGGCCGTCGACGCCGCCGGCCTCCAGAACAAACTGAGCGCCCTCAATGCGGTCCAGGCATTCCCCCGCACGCTCCTCACCCGCAAGATCTTCGAGAACGACTCCCTCGACGGTGGAGCCTGGATCCGTCTGCGGGACGAGGGCACCCGCTCGACGCTCACGCTCAAGCAGGTCACCGACGCAACGACGATCGACGGCACCAAGGAGATCGAAACCGAGGTCACCGACCTGCACGCCATGGCCGACATCCTGCGCCGGGTCGGCCTCACCGAGGTCCGGTACCAGGAGAACTACCGCGAGGAATGGCGCCTGGGTGAGGTCGCCTTCGACTTCGACACCTGGCCCGACCTCCCCACCTTCCTGGAGATCGAAGGCCCCGACGAGGCATCGGTGCGCCAGGCCGCCGCCCTGCTGGACCTCGACTACGCCGAGGCCCGGTTCGGCAGCGTAGACGAGATCTACAAGAGCGAGTCCGGCCGCGACATCCTCTCCGAACCCACGCTCCTGTTCTCCGAAGCCGAGAAGCAGAAGGAAGCTTCTCCCACGGCCCAGGACCGTTGATCGCGGAGGGAGACGAGCGATGCTGACGGAAGTCGCCCTACAGCACAGGGTGATCCCCGGGATCGCCGAGTTCGCCCGGGGAGGACTGCCCTCACCGGCGGCCACCGACGACGGCAACGAGTGGGTCGACGGAGCCTGCTGGCTCTACTGCGGGCAGCGGTGGACGCGCGTCCTGTGGATCGGTCCCGCCAAAGTCGCCGGGGCCCAAGCCCCGATGTACGCGTGCGGCGCCTGCATCGGCGAGCTGCAGGAACGGGTCTGGCAATCCTTCTTCAACGAGAACCGCCCGGCTGGCTCCACCCGGCCAAACGAATCCGCCGAGGTGGGGCAG
Source organism: Streptomyces sp. NPDC097595 (assembly GCF_044761525.1). Lineage (NCBI taxonomy): Bacteria > Bacillati > Actinomycetota > Actinomycetes > Kitasatosporales > Streptomycetaceae > Streptomyces > Streptomyces sp. NPDC097595. Next base: position 113,894 of record NZ_JBIWCN010000027.1, read on the forward strand.
TCGACCTGCGGTAGGAGAACCGGCAGGCATCGGGGCCAGAGCAGGCTCTTCCGCCGTAATTAAGCCCCCGCCCCGGTCACGCTGGCGCTCGCTGTCCCCCGCAGCGAAAGCCCGTGGCCGGGGCGGGTCATTGACGTGCGTGCCTTCGGCGGAAGCCCCGAGACGAACAGCCTGACAACGCAGCGACCGTTTCACGTCCACCGATACGGTCTTCCCTGCCATCCTGGGGCCCTTGGAGGAGCAGTCGTGACGCAGCAGACCACGGACAAGCAGCCGGGCATCGCCGCCGCCATCGTCGTTCACGAGGGCCGCGTGCTCATGGTCCGCCGCCGGGTGAGCGAGGGGCAGCTCTCCTGGCAGTTCCCCGCCGGGGAGGTCGAGCCCGGTGAGGAACGTGAGGCCGCCGCCGTACGGGAGACCCGGGAAGAGACAGGGCTGACCGTGGAGGCGGTCAAGCTGCTCGGCGAGCGCGTACACCCCAAGACAGGCCGCCTCATGTCCTACACCGCCTGCCAGATCCTGGGCGGCACTGCTCACGTCGCCGATACCGAGGAGCTTGCCGAGCTTGCCTGGGTCACCCTCGGCGACATCCCGGAGTACGTGCCGTACGGGCTGTTCGAGCCAGCAGAGGAATACCTGGACGTGGCCCTAAACTCCTGAGGGCTGCTACAAACCTGCGGAACTTCGAGGCTAGCGGGGATCGAACAGCGCTCGCTCCAACTGGCGCCACCCCGGCCTTGGTGCCGCAAGGGGTCGTACGACAGCAAGAAGTCGTCCGTCGAGACACACGTCGAACCGTCCTTCCGACCGTGCCATTCTCTCTCGGATCGCCACCTGCCGGGGCGGCCTCTCCGCAAGCACTCCAATCATGACCTCGTACTTCGCGGGCCCCAAGGCATCAGCTGGTACCCATCGGCCTCTTACTGAAATTCCTGCGAGAGTGGCCTCCTGCTCTGGTTCGGGGGCGGTTTGGTAGAGCCTGCTCATCACTTCCTCTGCGGTTTCCTGCGGAGGGCGTCTGATTTCATCCACCAAGAATCCAAGTGTTTCGAGCCCCGTGATCTCCTCGCTTACAACACTCCTGACCACCGCTCCCGCCGGGGACTGCTGCTTCGTTGGAGCCGCTGGGGACTGCTGCTTCGTCGGGGGAACGTCGGTTCCGGAGGCTGCGTGCGCTTCTGAATCGCCCCAGTAGAAAGGTTGCTCCTGGCTGTCCCCGTCCTCCGTGTCTGCCCAGTCGGTCAGCACTGTGTCTACCGATTCGCTGGCTTCGGGGATGAAAATGTCCACAGCCACGCCCGCCGGACCGACGTAGACCCAGCTCATGAAATAGGAGTGGTCGCCGTGCGCGGCAGACCAGGTCGTGAGCTGAGCAAGTCGCCGTCGCTGTTCTGCGAGAAGGCGCTTGGGCAACAGCGCCTTCTGTTTGCGGTACCGCCCGCGAGCCTCTCCCGCGATTGGCCCCTCCGGAACATGGAACAACAGATCAGGCCGTACGCCACTACTCTGATAAGACTTCGAAAGAGGTCGCGGAAGAGCATCAAAGCTGTGCAGCTCGTCGGTTCCGTCCGTCCACGAGAAAAGTGCTTCACTAGCCGCGGTCAGCAGCCCAAGCCCCGCGCACTCGCTGACGAAGCTGCGTATATGGCGTGAACTCGCCATGAGGGACTGGTGATCGAGCTGGAGGGAGCCCCCTCCTGGAGCATCGACGTAACTTAGAAGAAGGCGGGCCTCAAGTTCCTTCGTCTGAAGGTCAACGACGCTTTGCAGGTCGCAGGCCAGTGCATTGATGTGAACCAGCCGAGCCAATCCGACCGGCAGTTGCCCACGCCCGACTATCCACGCAGCGCCTTGTCCGCTTGACCGTGGTTCAAATCGCCAAACCCGCGCCTTGACTGTGTTCACGTCGACTCTGCCTCCCTCATAGCTCCGCGATCCCCGTCAGCGGCCATTTGTACGAAAGTAACGATACCGACTGCCTCTGACAGTCCCGGTTCTGGAAGAGTCCGGTGCTCGCGCCTGGTCGATGAGTTAGCGCCTTGGGCCGGCCGCTCGACGAACTGCGGGCGCCGCTGAGATACCCCCAACTGGGCTGGGGCTGGTTCCCCTGCCACTAGCCTCGAAGTTTCGTGACGGCTCATCAGGTCAACTGGTGGGCTGTTTCGCTTTGTTGTGACGGGTGCGGGCAGGCTGACGGCCCGGCTGTCG